>JACRHC010000012.1 GCA_016217675.1 Nitrospirota bacterium | reverse complement strand
GGAGGTGAAAAGGATTTCAGAGAACCAGTACCCTGTCGCAAGATCTTCAAGATACTGAGGACCTGAATTCTGGAGGTCATGGTCCAGAAACGGCAAACATTTTTTCATGATGAAGTTTCCCGGAAATCACCTAAAAAAAACAACTGAATTCATAAATACCGCCTTCAGATAAATGCGCTGGAAGCAGGATTCCCTTGTTTGACGCTATTTTCCTCAGCGTGATAAGATAAGTTCATGCCTGTATATAGTTATGAAGCCGTCGATTCTTCAGGGAAAAAAATAAAGGAAACAATTTCTTCAGCAGACGAAGATACCCTCAAGTCAACCCTCAGGGGCATGGGGCTTGTCCCTCTCAGTATCAGGGTGAGCGAGGCCAGGGAGCTGTCCCTGTTCCAGAGGATATCAAACGAAGATATCCTGATCTTTACCCAGGAACTCGGCAACCTGCTCGAATCAGGGCTCCCCATAGACAGGGCGCTGTATGTGCTTTCAGAGCACTCAGAGAAGAAGGCGCTGCGTGCTATCATCAAGGAAGTGTATATTGATATCCAGCGCGGCAACACGCTCTCGAATGCCATGGCCAAGCACAAAGTTTTCCCGCGGCTCTATATCAATATGATCAAGGCAGGCGAGTCAGGGGGCATTCTTGAGGTGGTAATCAAAAGGCTTGTAGGTTTTCTTGAAACAAGTATCAATTTCAAAAAAGAGATTGTCTCGGCGCTGATCTATCCTATTCTCCTTACGGTTGTAGGAGGTCTGGCAGTGGCAGTACTGATGCTCTATGTTATTCCGAACTTTGCACAGATATTCTCTGATATGGGCCAGACCCTTCCGCTGCCTACCTTGATCCTGATGAAGGTGAGCAGCCTGTTTGCATCGTACTGGTGGGTCTTTTTAGGCGGGTTTGTTGCGGTTATCTTTTTGATCCGCGGCTATGCAAGGACTGCTGAGGGCAAGAGTTATTTCGATAACCTTAAACTGAAAGTGCCGGTGCTGAAAAAGCTGAGCATGAAGTTCATCATTGCAAGGTTTTCGAGGACCTTCGGTACACTCCTGCAGAGCGGTGTTCCGATACTTGAGGCCATACGGGTTTCACGGGATGTGATAGACAATGACGTTATTGCAGAGAGGCTTGTTGTGCTCGAAGAGGGTGTAAGCAAAGGTAAGGGCATATCCGTTCCCTTGAGAGAGAGCGGGGTCTTCCCTGCTATTTTTAACCAGATGGTTGCTGTTGGCGAAGAGGCAGGAAGGCTTGAGGAGACCTTTCTCCTGATAGCAGACAGGTTCGAGGCTGACACCAAGAACCTTATCAAGCGGTTTGTGAGTCTCTTTGAACCCGTGCTTATCCTGCTTATGGGCATTGTGGTGGGCCTGATCGTTATTTCGATGCTCATGGGCATCTTCAGCATCAACGAAATGCCTTTATAGAGAGAGAATACAGAAGTCAGAATATTTCAGGAGGATATATGAACAATAGGAAGGAACAAGGTCACGTTAACAACAGAAAAGGCTTTACGCTTATTGAACTACTTGTCGTTATGGTTATCCTGGGCATGCTGGCAGCCCTTGTCGGCCCCAAACTATTCGGCAATGTCGACAAGGCAAGACAGCAAGCTGCCAAGACCCAGATAGAGATGCTTGGCCAGGCCCTTGACAGCTACCGGCTCGATGTCGGCAAGTACCCAACTACATCTGAAGGTCTCAATGCACTGGTTACGAACCCCGGGGCACAGGGATGGGACGGCCCTTATCCGAGAAAAGGGGTACCGAACGATCCCTGGCAAAAGCCCTATCAGTACCAGTCGCCAGGATCTCATGGGGAATATGACCTGTTTTCTTATGGCGCTGATGGTGCTTCGGGTGGAGAAGGTGCAAATAAAGACATCAACAGCTGGGAATAAGAGAGGGTTCACGCTCCTTGAGCTCCTTATTGTTCTCTTTATTATCGGCATAGTCGTATCCATTGTTGCTGTTTCTGTTGGGAGGATGCGCGACAAGACAGTCTTTACAGAAGAGGCGCGCAGGATCTTCCTGACGACAAAGCAGGCCAGGGAGACAGCCATTCTTGACAGAACAGAGGTTGCCTTCAGGCTCAACGAAGAGACGAACACCTACTGGCTCGACTACGCAGGTTCAAAGCCGTCGGAGAATCATGCTGTTCCCAGGAAATTTGTCATAACAGGCGCAGACATCTTCTTTTTCCCCAAGGGAAACAGCTCTGGAGGCCTGATAGAAATACAGAATGAAAAAGGGCAGAAATATGCGATTGAGGTCAAGCAGGTCCTCGGCACTTCTTCAATCAAACGGCTTTAGCCTTATGGAGGTGATGGTAGCCTTGGCTATCATGGCTATTGCGGTTGTTGCCATATTTCAGCTCTATTCCCGCGCCCTGCGTTCAACAAAGAAGGCTGAAGACTATTCCAAGGCGATCTTCTATGCGCGCTCCATGCTCGATGAGGCATACAGCCTCTCTGATCCTACTGAAGCCTCCGGGTCAAAGGAGTTTGAGAAATACTACAAGGTCAGCCGACAGGTTGTGATTAAATCGGAATCCGAAGACGCGAAGGCAAAGCTCTATGAGATTATGGTGACTGTGACCTGGCCGCCTTCAGGAAATCTGCAGATAAGAGGACTCCGTTCTGTCTATGCGCCTGCAGAATAACCGGGGCTTTACGCTCCTTGAACTGCTCATCGCGATAACGCTCTCGATCCTGATCCTTGTTGTGCTTGGTGCTGCCATGAGACTCGGATACAGGTCACAGGCAAAAGGCACCGAGCGGGGCGAGTTGACGCAGAAGGTGCGTATTTTGGAAGACCGGATTGCATGGCTCATCAGGGGCGCATATCCCTATTATCTGAACAAACCAGACGAAAAAAAGATATTCTTTGATGGCAGATCTGACCGGGCCGGTTTCGTCACCTCCAGCATTGACACTCACGGCACCGGGCCTGAAGATTTTGCAGGACTGAAATGGGTCTCGATCTTTGTGGACAGCGAAGGACTGAAGATCAGGGAGAAGGTCTTTTTTTTAGAAGATGTGTTTGACAATGATAAAGGTAAGGTCTACCTGCTTGATCCTGAGGTCAAAAAGATAGAGTTTGAGTTCTTCGAAATCAAGGAAGACGAAAAGCAGGGCAGTTGGCTCAGTGAATGGATACCAGGTGACAAGGAGACAATACCCACCGCAGTCAAGGTCAAGATGATCCTTGAACGCAACGGCCAGAAGTTCGAGATCCCCGAAATGATCGTGATGATATCTGTGCAGAGAAAAGTGAAGGCATAAAGCGTTTACGGACCTGCCCTGAATAACCAGGCGAATGCCGGCATAATTATCTCTGACGCAGACAGCGAACAGCAAATGAACTCCTCACTGATATCCTGCCAATCTGGCACATATATGTGCGCACAGTAATGTGTCATTGCACATATGTAAATTAATTTTCTTGTCTGTCGTCATATTTAATTAAATAATAACGTCCCGTTTTATAAGCATTATTTATTATGCTTATCCATACATTAATTTTCCTTCATTCAGGCATGCATTTTGTAATGAGCTATCGTGATCCATCGAAATGGAAAATACTATGAAAGAAAAATGTGACAGGACAAAATGCCCATTCTTGGACAGTCCATTTCCTGACTGCTACTGTTCTCAGATGAGCAGTCAGGTCACAGACAAGGTGATAAAGTTCTGCGGCGGCAATTATGAAGAATGCAATATCTATAAAAAATATTGGGTAAACCCAGAGGCAAGCCCAAGTGTTTTGAGTTTCTAAAGGAGGTTTTTTATGAAAAGATTGTATGGTATTCAAAGATTTTTCAGGCTTATCGGCTTAATTCTTGCGGCCATGACTCTGCTTGTCGTTGGTGCGAATATCTCGGAGGCGTTCACGCTGAATGTCGAAGGATGCAGCGCAGACAATGTCTGCTCTCCACTGCCGGGTGGTTTCCGATACCTGGTGGAGGAAGATAACACCACCCTGACCATCCCGCAGACGGTGCAGATTAACCCGCCGAGTGCCACCCTTGCTATCCACAAGAGCCACGCACCGGTTGTAATATCAGGAGCATCGGCAGGATCCTCTGCAATGGTCGATGTGCCGAATGACAAGCGGTACTTTATCACAGTGCTCCCTGACTCTGGATACGCCTTAAGCGGCACTTCTAACTCTGCAATCGGGGCAGGGGGAATACTCGTCTTCAAGGACCCGGTGACCGTAAGGGTGAACCAACATCCTCTGCCGACTGCCCAGATTACCATCTTTGCCCATGTCGACCAGAACCCGATCAATAATACATGGGATCAGTACGATGGCGGCCTGAGTGGTGAAGCCATCCCAAACCCTCCGCCGCTTAACGGCGGCCTCGGCAAAGCTACCGTCACGATCTCCGATGCTGCGGGCCAGGTCATGTTTGATATCTATGGCAATCCACTTGGGACCATGTATGACGCATCAGGCAATGTGAGTTCTATGGGAACGGGAGTCATTACCACCATGACGGTGAATGATGTCAATAATCCGGCCAGGAACCCGTACAATCTCAAGGTCGGTGAGGCGATTATCAAGAACATCGCTCCAGGAAAGTATGGCGTCCTGGTTGTGCCCCCAAAGTTTGATGACAGCGGCAATCCGATAACCTGGATACAAACTTCCACCATCGAAGGGACGCCGGTTATAGATGCATGGGTCAAGGCAAACGAGCCCAGAATATTCATCGAAGGGTTTGGTCAGGGCTTTAACCACGTTGCCTTTGGCTTTATTAAGTTAAGCCCTGGCGGTGAATCAATAATTTCGGGGCAGAGTGTTAAGGTGCTGCCATGGAACCTCCCTTCAGGGGACCCCGATTATGTCAACCGTGCAGGCTTCACAGGGTCGATCCAGGGTGTCGTGCGCCTGAACCATTTTTCCCGGCCCCCAAACCTGCAAGGATACTTCCCCGGCCCTCCGGTCGCGGAATGCTGGATAGGTTTGAACAACCCGGTGGCAACACCCGGTCTGCAGCCTTCGGGCCTGTATGCAGCGCCCTGCGATGCTAATGGTAATTTCGTAATCAACAATGTGCCACCCGGCACATATCAACTTGTCTATTGGGACAAGCCCCTCGATTTCCTCTTTGGCTTCCGCACGGTCACCGTTCCAGCTGGATCAGGCAGCGGAGCGGCCGTAAACCTTGGCGATGTGCTGACTTTCCGCTGGTTCGGTTCTCTGGAGGGGAGTGTGTTTTATGACGTAAATCAAAACGGTTTCCGTGATGCCGGCGAAGCAGGCATAATGGGTCAGAACATCAACCTTCGTTTCCGCGATGGTTCGATGTACCAGACTACACCGACGGACGTAACCGGCGAATACGAGCTTCCCGAGGTCTTCCCCTTCTTCAACTGGCTTGTGGCTGAGGTGGATTTTGCCCGCTTCAAGGCAACCGGGATGACTACTGCTATTGACTATGGCGGACAGATAACCTCGTCAGCATGGCCGGCCAACGGCAACAAGACCCTGCAGCCGCAGAGACCGTTTGCCCTTGATCCGTTCAATATCAACAGCACCACCGGGTACCGGACCGAGACCGGGCCTGTACTGCTTGAGGCTATACAGCTCTTCCTCGGCCAGACAAATCTTATCGACTGGGGCAAGGCTCCTTATTCCATAGGAGAGAACGGCGGCATCTCAGGCATAGTCTACTATTCTGTGACCCGCGCCGAAAATGAGCCCCGTTATGGCACTGCTGAAACCTGGGAGCCCGGCATTCCGCGTGTGCAGGTCTGCCTGTACCAGGACAATCTGAATAATGCAACCGGCCTCCCCGGAGCGGACGGTATCATCGATGATATAGACGGAATTCCGGGAGTACAGCTTTGCGATGTGGATAACTATCCCTTCGGCTGGTCGGACGGTTCTGACTCTATAGGTCCGGAGGACGAAGTTCGCAGCGGTAACGGCATCACCTTCAATTATGGCGATGCGCTGCAGGTAGGTTGGACTGACAGTTGGGATGACAGCAATCCCAGCCGCTGCATCCAGGATCTTCCGGTTATCCACGGCATTACTATACCTGAGTGTGCTGATGGCTTTGGGACCTGGAATCAGGTGCGGCCCGGTGTTTTTGACGGCGGGTATGCCTTTGGATCTCCCGCAGGCGACCCACAGCTGCCTGATGGAACGTACATCGTTGAAGCTGTGATGCCACCCTACTACGGGATCGTGACAGAAGAAGACAAGAACGTTGATTTCGGCGAGGCCTGGACCCCCAGCCCGCTGCTTCTTCCTCCGACCTGCGTAGGTACGGTCGACAACGGCCAACCGCTGCACGTTGTGCCGAACGAACTTGCACTTTTCCCCGGCGTTGCGATTGATCCGCCACTGGCAGGTTCAACCACACCGCTTTGTAACATGAAACAGGTGATTGTGAAGCAATCGCAGAACACGGCCGCGGATTTCCAGTTTATAACTGAGGTCCCCAAGGCTGCCAGGGTAGTCGGCTTTGTGCTCAATGACTTGACAGCTGAGTTCAATGCAGGAAGCCCCGTATTTGGCGAGAAGCTTGCTGCTCCCTGGATACCGGTCTCCTTCAAAGACTGGACCGGCACGGAGATCACGAGGGTCTACGCTGACGAGTTCGGTACCTACAATGCGCTTCTTCCGTCTACCTTCTCGATTAATATACCCTGTCCGACAGGAGTTTCTCCCAGCATGATCACCCTGGTCCTAAACGACCCTACTCTGCCTGATGGAACTCTGGACCCCTATTATAACCCGACCTATGCGGTAAGTCCCTGGACATTCAATTACATGCCGGGGAAGACCACCTATGTTGATACTCCGATTGTTCCGATACGGGCCTTTGCAGCCAGCGGCACGGGTTTTTCCACTGCGCCTGCTAACGGTACCCCGGTGATCAAATCTGTTGCAGGTCCTGGCGGCGGACCGCTGCTCTGCAGCGATCTCGGCCAGACGGCCGTCACAATCACCTCGCTTGGACCGACCGCGGTCATTGATCCTGTCACCGGCACCAACGTCATCCGGGACTATGGCTTCGGTGCAACCCGGGAGAGAGTGACCTTAAATGGTACTGCCCTGTCTATCGTGAGCTGGGATGACAACACCATCGTTGCCACAATCGCCGGAGGCGCCACTACAGGGGACCTTATGGTGACCAGAGGCGGCGGGCTGACCACTGAGATCGGAGTAACCCTGACCATCGCGAATTGTGCTGCTACGACTGTACGCAAAGTCCCGACCCCGGCTTACCCGACCATTCAGTCGGCCATTAATGCAGCTTCTGCCGGCGACCTGATCCTTGTGGCGCCGGGCACCTATAATGAGAATGTGGTCATGTACAAACCGGTGCGGCTCCAGGGTGCAGGGGCTGGCTCCACGTTCATCAACGCCAACCCCAACCCGCTTGACCGTCTTCAGGCCTTCCACGCCAGGGTCGATGATCTGGGTGCCAGGGATTTCGCGGCCTTTCTGCTGGATGATCCCTTTGCGGACGCCGAGGCTCCGGGCATCTTCGTCATCGGCGAGCTGATCTACCCGAACGGCACTGCCCAGAACCCGTTGCCGGGGACAAAGACCCTGAATCCGGGTAATTCGTTCAGCACACCAGGGCAGGCTTCCATCGACGGCTTCACCATCTTCGGCGGTAAGGCAGGCGGCGGGATCTTTGGTATCGCCGGTGCAGGCAACCTGGTCATCAGCAACAATAACGTGACCAACAACCAGGGCAACCTGGCCGGCGGCATCGGCATCGGCACTGTGGGCTATGACTCCCAAAACGACAATGTAATCATCCGAAACAACAAAGTCCATAGCAACGGCGGCGTTGACGGCAGCGGCGGCATTGCCATGAACGAAGGTTCGGAAAACTACCTGATAGAAAACAATATAGTCATGGGCAATTTCAGCCGCTTCAACGGTGGTGGTATTGCCCACAACGGCTTCAGTGCCGGTAACAATGTAATCCGCAAGAACAAGATACTCTTCAACGAGGTCTTCTTTGGAGCCCTGTTGAACACAGCCGGAGACGGAGGTGGCATCTTCGTGGGCGACACGGTGGCAGGAGTTGAAGGGACCGGAAACGTTACCATAGAAGCGAACCTGATCCAGGGGAATCTGACTGGCGCCGGCTCCGGGGCCGGAATTCGGGCCTTTGCGGTAAACGCCCAGGATGTAGCGGCGTCTCCAGCCAATGATGCGAGCTGGTACAGGCTGAATATCGTCAACAACATTATCGTCAATAATGTAGCTGCTGTTTCAGGCGCCGGAATCTCGCTCCAGGACGTCCTGCGGGCAAATATCATCAACAACACCATTGCCAATAACGACAGCACGGCCACCGGCAGTCTGGCCTTTGCGGCAGGTGCTGCTGATTCGACACCGCAACCGGCAGGGGTTGTCACCGGGGCACACAGCTCCGCACTGCAGGCATTGATCACGCGTCCAGGCGAACCGATCTACTCAAACCCGGTATTGGTGAATAACATCATCTGGCAAAACCGCTCGTTCTTTAATGACGCCAGTCTCAATGGCGGCGCAGGCGGCCTGGCTCCCAATCCGGCCGGACCGTATTGGGATCTGGCGGTTATCAATGCAGTTGGCACTCCACCGGCGCTCAACCCTGACGACTGCATCCTCAGCAGTCTGACAGGACCGGATGGCATCAACTATAACGACGGCACCAACATCGCCGCTAACCCTGCCTTTGTTCTCAACTATGTCAACACATTGCAGACTGCGACGGTTATCGACGAGGGAGGCAACAACATCAATGTTCTTTTTGCGCCGCTCAATCCTGCTGCCGGCAATTATCACATCACAGCAGGATCTCCTGCAGTTGATCAGGGAAATATCACGGGTGCTCCTGTGACAGATTACGACGGCGATGCGCGTATGGTGGTTGATATCGGAGCCGATGAGCTATTTGGTGGGCTGTTCACGGGTTCAGTGCTCATCAACAGCGGAGCAGCGGCGACCAATGTCCGGCCGGTAGTCCTGACATACAGTGCGACGAGCACTGCAGGTGCAGTGACCCAAAGGCGGCAGAGCTGGAATAACGGAGCATCATGGTCGGGCTGGGCAGCCTATACGACCACGGCCAGTTCCTCGATACCTGTCGGAGCAGACGGAATAAAGACCGTATCTGTCCAGTACCGTGACTCGGCCGGAAACATATCCGCAACATACACGGACAGCATCCTGCTGGACCGGGTATTGCCGACCGGCTCGGTGATGATCAACAGCGGAGCAGCATCGACTGCCAACCGCAACGTGACACTGACGTTCAGTGCGACAGACGCGGCGACATCGGTCACGAATATGCGGTGGAGCTGGACAAATGCAGCGTGGGGTCCGTGGGTGGCTTATACCACACCGGGGAGTGCAGTGATAACCGGCGGTGCAGGAACAAAGACCATCCGCGTGCAGTACCGTGATGCAGCAGGGAATGTGTCAACAACCTATACGGATGCGATCTTATTTCAGCCTTAAGACGGCAGAGATGAGCATGAGCGAAGCGATGGCCGCTGGTTCGGCGGTCATCCCGCTCTTTAATACAGAGCTGACGAAAGTTATATGAAAGGAGCGACATTATGAAAGCAAGCAGGTTACTATCCCTTATCGGTCTGCAGCTGATAGCCATTGTGCTTATATCCTTTTCTCTGTCTGAGGGTGCCATCCAGGTGCAGTGCCCGGGAGACACAGACGGAGATGGGCTATGGACAGGAACTGAGGTGCAGCCGCCCAACACACAGTGCATTCACCTGGCAGCAGGCGATGGGTTCGTCACTATGGCTGACGGGCATCTTCAGTACACCTTCGGCTTTTCCGACATTACCGGAGTCCTGCCGGAGGACGTCATGAGAACAGGGATGCTTGCGGCAGAATTTCCCGGCCCTTCCATCAAGGTAAAAGAAGGTGCCAACGTGTATCTGACCCTGACCAACGTTGGGATGATCATGCGGCCCGACCTGTTCGATCCGCACTCGGTCCACTTTCATGGCTTCCCGAACGCAGCGCCCATTTTTGACGGAGAACCGATGTCTTCCATCTCCATCAATATGGGTTCCAGCCTGACCTATTATTACACGACTCCTGATCCCGGAACGTATATGTACCACTGCCACGTGGAGGCCACAGAGCATATGCAGATGGGCATGCTCGCAAACCTTTGGGTCACCCCGCTGCAGGACGGTGCAACTGTGGGCGGATGTGCCTCGCAGAAATATGTATTTAATGACGGCGACGGCTCGACCTGCTATGACGTGGACTTTCCGATACAGCTCAGCGGTTTTGACTCCAATTTTCACGATCTTCATATTGCTGTTCAGCCCTTGCCCTTTGCCCTGATGAAGGACAACTACCCGATGATTAACGGCCGGGGATATCCTGATACCATCAATCCCGGCCCGCTGCCTGCGCCGGTTATTGACGGCGAGACGGGTGCGGTGTCACAGAAGGTGAGCTCAATGATCTCGGCAACGGCCGGGCAGAAGGTCCTCCTCCGTGTCTCCAGCCTTGCGACAGTGGATTTCTATACCTTATCGGTCCTCGGAATCCCCATGAGGGTGGTGGGCAGGGACGCGAAAATACTGCGGAGCTCCTCAGGCCAGAACCTCTCCTATACGACCACTTCTGTCACCCTGGGAGGCGGCGAGTCCTACGAAGTCATTTTAGATACGGCCGGCGTTGCGCCGGGGACCTATTTCCTCTATACAACGGACTTAAATAACCTTAGCAATAGCGGGGAAGACTTTGGAGGAATGATGACGGAGATCGATATCTTATAGGACAAGCGGTCCGATTATACCAAGAATTTTATGGAAAATAGCTGAAGCAAGTTAAAAGGAGGACTGGAATGAAAAATACATTTATCATGAAAAGAGCTGCGTGGATGCTTCTGATAGCCGCTGCTCTGGTATTCGGTGGGCCCAGGGCTTACGCCGCCATAGACGGCATCACCGGCCCCACGTTCAATTTGACGGCCAGGGCCGGATATATCTCCACGAGTGAGGGAGGCAGTTACCTGATGTGGGGATACGCCGACGGCGCAGGTCTTATGCAGTATCCCGGACCTACCCTTATTGTCAATCAGGGCGATCTGGTCACGGTGAACCTCAGTAATCAACTGACTGTACCGGTTTCGATCGTATTTCCCGGCCAGTCTGGCGTGACGGCTGTGGGCGGTACAACCGGTCTGCTGACGAGTGAAGCCCCTGCCGCAGGCGGCACGGTGACATACTCCTTCACTGCAGCTCAACCCGGAACGTATACCTATTACAGCGGGACTCGGCCCGAGCTGCAGATCGAAATGGGGCTGATGGGCGCCCTGATCGTGCGTCCGACCGTAAATCCGGCAACGCGGGCTTATGGCCATTCCGATTCGCAGTTCGATCACGAATATCTCTTTTTACTGAGTGAAATGGACCCGGACATTCACGATCAGGTTGCAGCAGGCAACATGAACCCCATGGATACTACCACCTACTTTCCGGTGTACTGGTTCATAAACGGCCGCACGGCCCCGGACACTATGGGGATGGCTCACGATCCCCTGCTGCCGCATCAGCCTTACAACATTGTGCCGTTTATGCATCCGGGTGAGAAGGTTCTTCTCAGGATGATCGGAGGCGGCAGGGATCTGCATCCATTCCACACCCACGGCAACCATCACAAGGTCATCGCGCGTGACGGCAGGATGCTCTCGAGCGGCGTTGGCGCTGACCTTGCCGAAATGGCATTTACGACCACTGTTGTGCCGGGCTCGACTGCTGATGCAATATTTACCTGGACCGGCGAGAAGCTTGGCTGGGACATGTATGGTTACACCAATGCCACCCATCCCGCCTATTGCAGTGCCAGCGGGAACCCTACGGCAGCCTATCCGGCTGACAAACTCTCCCAACTGCCCACGGATCGTTGCAAACCGTTCCCGGTGACTCTGCCGGACCAAACTGATATCACCAACGGACAGTTCTATAGCGGCAGCCCGTTCTTAGGCTCCATGGGCTACATTCCTCCCGGTGAGGGCGGTTACAACCCTAACAGCGGGTTCCTTTATATGTGGCATTCCCACGCAGAAAAGGAGATCACCAATTTTGATATATTCCCCGGCGGGATGTTGACCATGCTGTTTATTGAGGCCCCCGGCGTAACGCTGATGGAGCCATAAGGAGGAAATGATGAATATGATAATGCGAACAAGAAATTCAATACTGCAAAGCGTCCTCCTGTCCCTGATCTTCATCATAGGACTGAGCAGCGTCTCCTGGGGCGCAGAGTTTTGGCTCAGGGCGGAAACGCTTACAAAGACAATGCCTGACACAACCGATGTCACCATGTGGGGGTTTGCCCAATGCACCGATGCAACGTATTTAACCTGTAGTCCGGCAACAGTGCCTGGTCCGAGGTTGACAGTGCCAGTTGGTGATACGGTCCTGACAATCAACCTGCGGAATAACCTGACCGGCCCCTTTGTCGAGCCGGTATCAGTAGTGATACCGGGACAGATGATCGTACCAACACCGGTGAGGAATCCGGACGGAAGGGTCAGATCATTTACAAACGAAGCGCCTCCGGACAACACCACAACAGTAATCTATACCTGGAACAATATAAAACCGGGTACGTATCTCTATGAAAGCGGCACCCATCCGGCGGTTCAGGTCCAGATGGGACTCTACGGAGCTGTCACCAGGGATGCTGCTGCAGGACAGGCCTATGGCCCAACAACGGCTTATAATACTGAAGCAGTTCTGTTATTCAGTGAGATCGATCCGGTCCTCCATGATGCAGTTGCCACAAACAACTATGGACCGGGCAAGGCAGTCACCAGCACCATGAACTATGAGCCCAAGTATTTCCTGATTAACGGGGATCCCTATTCGTCGGCTGCAGGCGATATTCCTGCGGGATTGCCGGGACAAAATGTATTGCTCCGATTCCTCAGCGCAGGACTCAGGCACCGCGTGCCTGCCATAAATGGGCTGCGCATGTCCGTGGTGGCCGAGGATGGCAGCCCCTATCTGTATCCAAAAGATCAGTATTCCCTCCTGCTGCCTCCGGGCAAGACCATGGATGCAATCATTATGGCTGCTCCAGGGGGCAGATTCCCGGTGTATGACAGGAGACTGGGACTCAAGAATAATGACTTGCCATCCGGCGGCATGTTGAGGTATCTCAACGTAGGCGGTGTCATTCTCCCTACCGGCTCGGTGGTAATCAACAGCGGGGCAGCGACGACGAACAGTCTGGATCTGACCCTGACGCTCAGCGCGAATGCCCCGGTCAATGCGATAACAGGCATGCAGTTCAGCTGGGACAATATAACATGGCTCGGCTGGGTAGCCTATGACACGACAGCAAATATCACCATGCCTGCCGGACCTGACGGGACAAGGACTATCTATGCCCAGTTCCGTGACTCGGCTGGAAATGTATCTGCAACATATATGGATACCATCCTGCTCGACCGGGTTCTGCCCACCGGCTCGGTGGTGATCAACAACGGGGCAGCGACGACGAGCAGTCTGGCCGTGTCCCTGACGCTCAGCGCTGCTGATTCGGCCAATGCGGTAACGAATATGCAGTTCAGCCTGGACAATATAACGTGGCTCGGCTGGGTAGCCTATGCCATGACAGCAAATATCACTATGCCTGCCGGACCTGACGGGACAAGGACCATCTACGTCCAGTTCCGCGATGCTGCCGGCAACGTCTCTTTAACCTATTCGGACAGTATTCAGTACGTGACATCATTGTTCACAGGTTCAGTGCTCATCAACAGCGGAGCAGCAGCGACCAATGTCCGGCCGGTGGTCCTGACATACAGTGCGACGAGCACTGCAGGCGCAGTGACCCAAAGGCGGCAGAGCTGGAACAACGGAGCAACATGGTCCGGCTGGGCAGCCTATACCACCACGGCCAGTTCATCGATACCTGTCGGAGCGGACGGAGTAAAGACCGTATCGGTCCAGTACCGTGACTCGGCAGGAAATGTATCGGCAACATACACGGACAGCATCCTGCTGGACCGGGTATTGCCGACCGGCTCGGTGATGATCAACAGCGGAGCAGCATCGACCGCCAACCGCAATGTGACACTGACATTCAGTGCGACAGACGCGGCAACATCGGTCACGAATATGCGGTGGAGCTGGACAAATGCAGCGTGGGGCCCGTGGGTGGCTTACACCACACCGGGGAGTGCAGTGATAACAGGCGGTGCAGGGACAAAGACCATTCGTGTGCAGTATCGTGATGCAGCAGGGAATGTGTCAACAACCTATACGGATGCGATCTTATTTCAACCATAAGACGGCAGAGATGAAGATGAGCGAAGTGATGGCCGCTGGTTCGGCGGTCATCCCGCTCTTTAATGCAGAGCTGGCAAAAGTTATGCATGAGGATAAATTGACCTTTATATGATTATATTTCGATGTGATAACGTTCTTAAGGCACGACAGATGGGCCGCTCTATGAGTCTCCTCATGGGGTGGTTTCTTTCTCTCTGCCTGCTGGTTGCCGGGTGTGCAACTGACCGCAGGAGCATGCTTTCCGCTCAGAATTCCGAGGCATCCCTTGAAGAGCGGTGGGGCATAAAGGTGCTGTCGATCCGCTTGTCAGCAGAAGGCCATATGATTGACTTCCGCTACCGTGTGCTTGATCCGGAAAAAGCTGTGCCCCTTTTTGACCGCAATATCAAACCATACCTTGTGGATGAAGCAACCGGCGCAATGTTTACCGTACCGGAGCCGCCCAAGATAGGGGCGCTCCGTAACACACGGAAGCCCCAGTCTGAACGCAATTACTTCATCCTGTTTGCCAATCCGGGGCGGTACATGCAGAAGGGTAAGAGCGTTACCGTGGTGGTCGGTGATTTCAGGGCCGAACACCTCGTTGTGGAATGAATTTCGGACATGACTCAAGAGGGAGAAATCGCATGATAATTAATAAACTGCGGAACCCACTCTTCCTCCTGCCTGGGTTGGTTATTCTGCTGTTCGGGGTCCCCGGCCCTGTCAGTGCAGGTATGATTGACCCTGTTCTCAAGCACGAGCTTCAATCACGCGGTCCGCAGGACGAAGTACCGGTCATTGTCAAGGCAGTGGGTTACGCACCGCTTGACCTTGTCCATGCGAGCGATAAGGGCGTTCGCAGATCAAGGATCATCAAGGCGCTCAGGAGTACGGCTGACCTGCCGCATCAGGACATCAAAGAATTCTCGATGATGAAGGGTGTCAGGAATCTGCACTCCCTCTGGATCGTAAACAGCACAGCGCTGAGTGCCAGTGCAGACGTTATCCGGGAACTGGCAGCTCTGCCGCAGGTGGAGAGTATCACCCTGGACGCTCTGATCCATGCGCCGGTAACAAACGCCGGCATACAGGCAACGCCTGAATGGAACATCAGCGCTGTCCATGCTCCTGAACTCTGGAGCCTTGGCCATACGGGGACAGGGATTGTCGTGGCAAGTATGGACAGCGGGGTGGACGGTGATCATCCGGACCTCCAAAGCAAATGGCGTGGAGGCACGAACAGCTGGTTCGACCCAAACGGCCAGCATGCCTTGCCAACGGACGTGCTGGGTCATGGAACACAGACCATGGGGATCATGGTCGGCGGCGATGCCGGAGGGACTTCCATCGGCGTCGCACCCGGAGCTCAATGGATCGCTGTTAAAATCTTCAACGATGCCGGGTCTGCATCCTACAGCGCTATCCATCAGGGATTTCAATGGCTGCTCGACCCGGATAACAATCCGGATACTGATGACGCGCCCGATGTGGTTAATAATTCCTGGGGGTTGACAGATCCCAACCATGGCTGTATTACGGAATTTCAACAGGATCTGCAGGCCCTGAAGGCGGCCGGGATTGCCCTGACTTTTTCTGCCGGGAATGACGGGCCAGGTTCCGCGACAAGCCTGAGTCCAGCCAATTATCCCGAGTCGTTTTCCGTCGGGGCGGTTGATAATACCAACACGATAATCAGCTCAAGCAGCCGGGGGCCGTCGGCCTGCGATGGCGGCATCTTTCCTTATGTCGTTGCACCTGGTGCAGACATCCTGACCACAGACCTCTACTTTGGCATCCCGGGCGCCTATGCTGCGGTATCAGGCACCTCTTTTGCCGCTCCGCATGCAGCCGGTGTAATGGCGTTGTTAATGGGCGCTTTTCCGGCCCTCGATGTTACAATGCTTGAAACAGCGTTGGCAAATTCCAGCACTGATATGGGTCTCCCTGGACCTGACAATGCCTATGGGCTTGGCCTGATTAATGTTCTTAATGCCTACGCCTATCTCAATGGACTTGCTATCCCTTTGCCAGCCCCATCAAGTCAACTGGCGACATTGCTGGGTGGACCGCTTCGGGTTCAATTGACCGGTCAGGACAATGCCACCAACGAAACCGGGTTTGTGATCGAGCGCAGTACAAATGATGGGTCGTTTGTCGTAATCGCCACACCTGGGCCATTTTCCGGGACAGGCACCATGACCTATCTGGACAGGACGGTCAAGTCGGGCAATACTTATACCTACCGGATGAAGGCTGTGAACGGAACACTGTCTTCGGCATATTCAAACACGGCCAGCGTGACAGTGCCGACCCCTCCGGCAGCCCCTTCCAGCCTTGCAGGGGAGGCTGTCAGGATCACGCGCAGCACGACTCAGGATGTCGCAACGCTGGCCTGGATAGACAATGCCATAAACGAGAGCGCCTTTACTGTCCAGCGTTCCCTCAATGCTGCCTTTACCAACTCTCTGCGCACGTTTACTGTTGGCGCTGACGTGAACAAGTTCAGCCAGAAAGTATCACGTGCAAACAACTTCTACTACCGCGTTCGGGCCACCAATGTTGCCGGCAAGTCCGGCTGGTCCAATACGGTGTTTGTGACCACGCCATAACCGGAACCTGCTGCAGGATTACGAAACGTGCAAGACTACCGGATCTTTGCCCCTTCCTCAACGTCCTTTTCCGGCATGAGGATGACTGGCACGCCATCTGAGCCGGTGGCGGCAAGGAGCATGCCCTGTGATTCAACGCCCATGAGCTTTGCGGGCTGGAGATTCGTGACCACGACGATCTTTCTGCCTACAAGGTCTTCAGGAGCGTAGGCCTTTCCTATACCTGCCACGATCTGCCGCATGCCTCCGGTGTCCACCTGAAGACAGAGGAGCTTGTCTGATTTTTTTACTCTCTCGGCGCTGACTACCTTGCCGATCCTGAGTTCTACCTTTGCGACATCCTGAATAGCGACGAGGTTTGTTTCTTCCTTCTTTTCTTCGAGAGGCTTTGTTTCTTCTGTCATCTTTTTATCCTTTTCTATTCTCGGGAAGAGCTGCTCCCCTTTTGCTGTCTTTATGGCATAATCCGGTATCCATTCCACGTTGTAGATACGCGGCAACTCTGTTTCTTCTGTTATGCTCTGGCCTGTCTCTCCGGTCAGCGATTTAAGGCCCAACTGCTGCCATATCTTCTCTGCTGTTGGCGGCATGAAGGGGTAGATCGAGAGGGCGACCAGTCTGAGCGCATTCCAGAGATCGAACATGACCTCCTTAAGTCTGGGCAGATCAGCCTTTGCCAGTTTCCATGGTTCAGTCTGCGCTATATGGTTGTTAGCAGCCCTTACCAGGTCCCAGATATGATCGAGGATACCATTGAACTGACAGCGAGACCAGATATCATGATTGTGAGCACTGGTAAAAGCATTAAGGCACTGCAGTCCGAAATTGCTGCTGCCAAAGGGCTGTGGCTTTTCGATCGTTCCGTCGAAATACTTCTCTGCCATGGTGGTGAACCTGCTCAGGAGATTGCCAAGATCGTTTGCCAGATCTGTATTGATACGGTTCACCAGGGCCTGTTCGGAAAAGTCACCATCAAGGCCGAAGGGCACTTCCCTGAAGAGAAAATATCTGAAGGCGTCTGCGCTATATCGGTCAGCCATGGCATGAGGGTCAACAACATTGCCGACTGACTTGGACATCTTGTTTCCCTCTATCGTCCACCAGCCATGAGCAAAGATATTGCCGGGCAGGGGAAGACCGAGCGCCATAAGCATGATTGACCAGTACACGGCATGGGTAGTGAGAATGTCTTTGCCGACGAGGTGGTGCTCTGCAGGCCACCAGAAATCGCCTGATCGTGCCTTTTCAGCCCCTGGTGCAAGATAACGCGTTGCAGAAAAATAGTTCACCAAAGCATCGAACCAGACATAGGTAACAAACCGGTCATCGAAGGGGAGCGGTATCCCCCAGGAGAGCCGCTGCTTAGGTCTTGATATGCAGAGGTCCCCGAGGGGGTTATTTTTAAGAAACCCTAACACTTCATTTCGCCTTGTCTCAGGAAGGATATAGTCAGGATGTTCCCCGATATAGGCAACGAGTCTGTCATGGTATTTTGACATGAGAAAGAAGTAGTTCTCTTCCTGGAGCTGCTCAACAGGTCTGTTGCAGTCAGGGCAGTTTCCGCTTACAAGATCTTTCTCCGTCCAGAACCTCTCATCAGGGGTGCAGTACCATCCTGAATAGGAACGTTTCTCGATCTCTCCCCTGTCCCAGAGCATCTGGAGGAGACCCTGCACGGTCCTGACATGGTTAGCGTCTGTTGTCCTGATAAAGGCGTCGTTTGTGATATTCAGTTTCTTCCATATTGCCTTGAAGTTATCCACAAGCAGGTCAGCATGCTCTTTAGGAGAGCGGCCTTTTTCTGCAGCAGCCTTTTCAACTTTCTGACCGTGCTCGTCTGTACCTGTAAGAAAGAAAACCTCATGGCCCTTCAGCCTGTGATAACGGGCAAGGATATCAGCTGCAACGGTTGTGTATGCGTGACCGATATGGGGGATATCGTTCACATAATAGATCGGCGTTGTTATATAGAATTTCCTGCTCACTTGCCTCAGGCACCTGTTTCCGGTTTTTGAGGTCTCTTTTTGTTGCGTCTTCTGCGCCTTCTCTTATGGGCGGGAGTCGGCTGCTGCTCACCCGTCTGTGACGCGGACGGTGTTGCTGCCTCTTCAGCTGAGTCCCCTGCAGCAGGCTCGGACTCACTGTTGGGAGGCAGGGTCTCTTCAATCACTTCGGCAGCCTCTGCTACCGGTTCTTTTTTTCTGCGCCCCCGCTCTTCAGGGGTCAAGGGCGATTGTCCTTCGTGATATTCATAACCCAGGCAGCACATAAGTCTGCCGCAGGCCCCTGAAAGTTTTCCGGTGTTGAGGGTAAGGTCCTGCTGCTTTGCCATCTTTATCGAGATAGGTTCAAAGTTGGAAAGAAAGGCCTTGCAGCAAAGTTCCTGGCCACAGAGGCCAAAGCCTCCAACGAGCTTTGCCTTGTCTCTTACCCCGATCTGGCGCATCTCAATACGGGTCTTGAATCTGGCTGCGAGGTCTTTGACAAGTTCCCTGAAATCAATTCTTCCGTCAGCAGTGAAGTAAAATACAATCCTTTTTCGGTCAAGAGTAGCTTCGGCCCGAACCAGCTTCATGGGCAATCCCCTTGCCATGACCCGCTCATAGCAGTATTTTTTTGCTTCCTGTTCGAACGTTTCATTGTCAGACTTTTGTTTCAAGTCCTCATCTGATGCCACGCGGAGCACCTTTTTAAGATCCTTCGGGGAGCCTTCAAGGGAATGTGGTGGTTCAACTACCGTACCGATGCTCAGACCGAACTCTGAATCAATGACGATCTTGTCACCTGTACGCAGGCCTAAATCGTTTGCATCAAACTCGTAGATCTTTCCACAGCTCTTAAATCGTATTCCGACAATGTCAGGCATGCTATGAATATAATTCCTTTCTCAGCAGGGATGCAGTGTAGTTCCATGTGAGTGATTTGTTCAGATTGAACAGCAGCATGGACTTTATGAAGTTTAATTCTTTATATAAATCTATTATACCCTGTACGTCAACAGATTTGCCCAGCTTCCCCAGGGTTTCGGCAAGGTCTTCGTTTATGAGATGGGAGGCCTTCCCGCTTATTTTGTATACGGCAAGATCGCGGGTAAACATCAGGGCAAGGTCAAACCACTTTTCCATTTCTTCCCGCGATGCCCAGCTATCCTTTTCGGCCTGGGTCATTGCTCTAAGCAGGTTGACGAACCAGTCGCGATCCCCCCTGATATCTGACGAGAGCGCAATTCCAGGTCGTCCGAGACTGAGTTTCAATGCCAGGGCCGCTTCGTTATCGTTCATCTTATTCTTGAGGATATCTCTGCACGAAGTCAGCGAATGTGTATGGAACGTGATCCTCGAGCACCGTGAACGTATGGTTGCCGGAAGACGATCGGGCCGTGAGGTGATCAAAATAATAAGACTGTCTTCAGGCGGTTCTTCAAGGGTCTTAAGAAAAGCATTGGCTGCAGGAGGATTCATGCTGTCCGCATCATCAACAATGACCGCCTTCTTCTTCCCTTCAAAGGGTCTGAAGGAGAGGGTCTCTTCAATGGCCCGAATTTCCTCTATTTTAATAATGCGTTCTTCAGGTGCGATCATAACAACATCAGGGTGCGTCCCCGCATTGATCTTTTGGCAGGAGTCGCAGACTTCGCAGGCATCAAAATCAGGGATTGGGGATTGGGGATCAGGGCTTTGTAACAAGCCAAGCAGAAGGTTGTCCGGGTCCTTGCCGGTGTTCAGGCAGTTCACGGCCTTTACGAAATTTATTGCCGTTGCTTTTTTCCCGATGCCGGATTCTCCGCAGAAGAGATATGCGCCGGCAAGCCGGTCTCTCTTCAGAATGCCCTGCAGCATGTTCACCGCTTTTCCCTGTCCTATGATATCTTTGAATGACATATGTGTTCTGTCAGCTTTCGTTTGTTCAATGCCGTAAAAGAGCTATACGCCCTGCTGGTCCAAGAAAGTGGAAACAACATCTTTTATTTTTTGATGCACAGTCTCTAAGCCCGCGCTGCAGTCAATGATCCTGATCCGTTCAGGCTCTTGAGCCGCCATTTCAAGAAAACCGGCGCGTACTTTTTCATGAAAGGCAACATCCTCTAATTCGAGTCTGTCGCGCTTGTTGATTTCCCTGTTTCTCTGCAGGCCGGTCTCGACATCAATATCAAGCAGAATGGTCAGATCAGGTCTCATACCCTTTGTTGCAATAGTATCAAGTGCGTCTATCATCTTGTGGTCTATTCCTCTTCCATACCCCTGGTATGCGAGTGTGGAGTCGCTGAACCGATCGGATATAACAATCTCTTCCCTTGCTAATGCCGGGCGAATGACTTCACAGATATGCTGTACGCGGGCTGCATTATAGAGAAGGAGTTCTGTTACAGGGTCCATTTCTCTGCTATCCAGAGAAAGAAGGAGTTCGCGGATCTTCAGACTTATGGCAGTGCCGCCGGGTTCTGCTGTTCGGACAACGGCCCGTCCGCCCTGCTGAAGATATTCTGTCAGCAGTCGCGTCTGGGTTGATTTGCCTGTGCCTTCAATGCCTTCGAGCGAGATGAAGAAACCCTTCACTCCAGGTCCTCTTTCAATCGCATGAGAAGCTGAAAGATCTTGACCGCCTCTTCCACAGTCCTCGATCCCGTTCCGCAGGAAGGTGTTATGAGCATCCGGGAGCGTATGAGGTCCTGCGGAATATGCTCTGAAAGGGTGCGCAGGCCGGCATGAAATTTCTCACGGATAGAGTCGGGATTTTCTCTCTGAATAGCATCAGATGTCGGCACAATGCCCCATGCAAAATACCCGCCTTTTTCAAGAAAGTTCCTGCATTCCTCCGGGTAAAGGGCAAGGGTGTCAAGGTAGTCATAAGCATCAAAGTTTACGATATCCGGACCGCTGTTCATTACCATTGGCCAGTCAGCATTTCCGCAGCAATGGATGCCGGCAATGCCTCCTTCAGCCTTGATCGTTTTGACCATTTCCTGGAGAAGCCTGAGTGCTTCATCTGTGTTTACACCGAGGTAGCTCGAACTGCCAAGGGCAGAAAGAATCGGCTCATCAATAAAAATGATGACACTCTCGGCGTGCTGTTTCAGCATATCAATCTGCCAGCGGGTTTTTGCCTGGAGGAGCATGAGAGAGATTTCGCGGTATTCTTCATCAAAATACACGGCTTTTCCTGTATCATCTTTCAGGCCGAGCGTGTAGGTGAGCGGACCGGTCACGTGGCCCTTCAGGATGCTGAATCGTCTTCCCTTGATCATCCTGAGAAAGGCATGCAGGCCCTGGGCAAAATCCTCGGATATTGCAATTCGGCTTTCCGGTGTGCAGCTCTCGTAAAAACGCTCCAGTTCGTCGGAGGCATTCTTTTCGATCCAAATCAGCTGTTTGCCCTGATCAAGCTTCAGAAACGGCATGCCCTCAGAGAACTGGGGTATCATGAATTCTTTAAAAGAGAGCTGTGGAAATTGAGGCCAAAACGGTATATCGAAAGAACTGAGTACAAGCCCGCAGCCATCAATAGCGCTGTGGTGTGGAAGGCTTCCGATCCCTGTTGTCATACATGGTTTTAACATCTATGAATGATACCCTATCAGAGACCATCCTTTCAAAGTCTTTTCCTGAAAAAGGTATAATGAAATATGCGGAAACTTCTCTATGTTCTGTTTCTCCTTCCCTCCGTTGCAGCAGCCTTTATGCCTGACGATGAGATCGCAATTCTTCAGCGGACTTCAGCGGGCTGGTCAACGGGAGAGAGGATTGCCTTTTGGGCAGAGCAGTTCATCGGCATACCCTATGACCCCGATCCTTTGGGTGAATATGTGAGAAATAATGTTGTTGTTGCTGATGAGCGGATAGACTGCATGTACCATGCATTCAGGTCTGTTGAACTTGCCCTGGGAAAAGATCCCGCAGACTCGATAACCGTGGCTCTTGATAAGCGCTTTCATGGCAGGGGCCTTATTGAGGGCGGGAAGATAAGCAACTATGGGGAAAGATTCAGGTATGGCGAAGACATGCTTGAAAGCGGGAAATGGGGCAGAGAGATCACTACAGAGCTTGGAGACCCCGTTATTATCAAGGGCGGGAGGGGCAGGCCGCGCATTGCGATGATAAGGAGACAGGATATCCCGAAAATTATGGACAAACTCCAAAGCGGTGATCTGGTCTTTTTTGTCAAGGACCCGAAAAAAAGGGTCTCAGGAGAGATTATCGGGCATCTCGGCATTATAAAGAACGAAGCAGAAATAACGTATCTTGTGAGTGCTTTTGGCAGAAAAAACAGAGGAGGAACGGTGAGAAAAATCCCTCTATCAGAATACGGCAGAGAAATGCCGTTTGTCGGGATAAGGGTATCCCGTCTGGAATAAATATACATTATCCAGGAGGTGGTATCCTTTTTTGGAACAGACAGGACTGATTATTTGTTCCTCCTCTGATGCTTGGTCTTCCTGAGCAGTTTCTTGTGCTTATGCTTGCTCATCTTCTTTTTGCGCCACTTGACAACGCTTCCCACAGACTCACCTCCTTCTTTTTTGTTTTCAGTAACATAGTCAGCACCAAGGGTGCAAAACACTGTCCCTGTATCCCTCTACTGCGTACTAATCGTCCCGGTCAGTTTCTTAAATTCTTTTGCCTGGTCAATGAATGCTTCAAGCTGTATCTCGGTTGTCAGGGACTCGGTCCCGTCGTAGGGTATGCTCAAACACGGGACGCTATGGTTATTCTTGACTCCCCGCAGAAGTGCATTGACTATCGTGCCCGGCATACAGCCAAAAGGCATGGCATTGATAATGCCTGAAGCCCCTCTCCTGACAAGGTCAACACTTTTACCTATGCTCAGAATGGCCTCGCCTTCAAAGGTTGGGTTGATATAGGGGCGCGCATTCCGCATGACCGTACGCGTGTCAGGTTCATGCAGTATGCGCAGAAAGCCGGTGAAATGCTTTCCCAATCTATGCTCTACCCTCTTTTGAAAGAACCGCTGTAACAGAAGAGTAATCATACCAGACAGGTCTTTTTTAATCAAGACCTTGCGGAAACCCATGAGGTTGACATAGCTTATCCATTCATCAACAGGGGTAAGATATGCCTCTGCGCCGAGTGTTTCGATTTTCCTGACAAGATGTTCATTGGAGAATCTGTTGGACCTGACGAAAATCTCACCCACAATGCCGATGAGGGGTTTTTCTTCTTTTTGCCGGGGGATATTTTCAAAATCCCGTCTCGCTCTTTTCAGCGCTTCCTCGACATTCCCCGTTTTTGAGCTCAGTATTCCGTATAGCCGCAGAAGGTGCTGCTGATAGATATTGTCAGTTGCCCCCTTTTCCTTTTCATAAGGCCTTGTCTCCAGAAGACATTTTCTGAGAAGGCTGATTGCAACTACCCCCTCCCAGACCCTCATGGTATACCCTTTTCCAACGAGGCCAAGATGCTTATAAAAATGTTCATCCTGATTAGGCGAAAAGACCGGTAGATTATCCATGCCAAGATCACGGATCACCATCCTATGGAAGATGTTATACTGACCGAATCTGCATGGACCTGTCCCTGACGGCATAAAAAAAGCTGACCTTCCCGGATCAAACCCGGGTTCCATAATCTTTTTTGCCATGTCCCCTGTGGTTACTGCGCAGGGATAGCATTCCTTGCCTGATACGAACCTCCTGCCCAGATCAACGGACTCCTGAGATGATTCAGGGAGCACTTCCGCTGATGTCCCGCAATATGAGAAGGCTGCTGCGATCGCAAAGGCATGGTCAGACATATGCGGGATATAGACGGTTCTGGATGCATCGTACTTTATGCGTGATGCGTTGACTTCCTGAATGCTGTTAATGCGATTTTTCCTCACTGCTGCTGAATCACGGTTTCTGATGCTGTCGAGAAATGCCTCACACCGCGTTACAGCTCCGGCATCAGCGCTGTGTGCATCCAGTTCAAGATGGAGATAGGACTTTCCTGCCATCTCTTCCTCAAAAAACTTCAGTATGAAAGAGTCTGGGCCGCAGGAAAAGTTGCCGATATAGACTGCATCAAGGAAAGGGTGTGAGGCTATGATACGGGCTGCACTGAGGATCCGCTGCCCGGCCCTCCAATACATATTGGGCCAGTCCTTCTTTATTTCCTGCTGTTGAAGTGGCAGAAAATCCATCGGAATGGTAAGGACGCCGAGATTGAGTATCTTTTTCGGGAGGTCAAGATTCATCCCTTTGTCAAAGGAATTGTATGCCCTGCCGACAATAACAACGGCCTTTTCGTTGAGAGCTGAAAGGACTTCCTTCCCTTTTTCTTTTATCGTCCGCACAAAGGCTTCCTGCGTATTTTTTGCCGCAGTCATGGCTGAAGACAGTTCAGAAGATGAGATATTGAACTGTTTCAGGCTGCGCAATAGCTCTCTCTTAAGGCTGTTTCCTCCCCTGGACAGCCTGACCGCAGGCATGATAAAGGTTATGTCAGGGAAGGCGGTCTTTGCCATGTAGGGTATTGTCTGGGTATAGGGGCAGGCAAGTCCGTTCTTCGCGGTACCAGGATCGGAATTCAGATCTATAAAGCTCGGGACAAAAACAGCATCCACCTGTTTTTGTATAAGATGAGCGATGTGGCCATGAGCTGCTTTAACAGGAAAACATGTCTCTGCCAGTATGGTCTCATTGCCAAGGTCAATAATGCTCCTTTCGGTTCTGGGAGAAACGACAACTTCGAAACCGAGTTTCCACAAGAGGGTCGTCCAATAGGGAAGAAAATCATGGAAATAAAAGATAAAGGGAATGCCTATTTTGCCTCGCGACGCGTGAGGCTTGAGGTGTGACGACTTTTTATTTATCGACCCGTTATGCTTCACATAGACGGCCATACGGTCGTTATGTTCCTGCCAAAGCATTTCATCCCTGAATGCAAAGAGATCAGGCAGATCAGTCCTGATCGGGTTTTTTCTTACATCATATTTTTCGCATCTGCCGCCGTAATAGAGATGATCCTTCACGCCTTGTACATTAATACGGTTGATCTCGCAGATATTTGAACAGCCTTTGCAGGTAAAAGACGTTATCTCATAGGGGCGCTGTGAAGCCTCAAAGCCTTTAAAAGCGGTAATAGGTAATGGGTGATGGGTGATGGGCGATGGGCCTTTATCTTTAAACTCGTTTCCCATTACGCTTAACGCATTACGGCCTTTCATATGTTCACTTGCGATGAGAGCCATACCTATGGCGCCGGTAACATCATGATGTTCCGGCACGATTACCTTTTTGCCAAGATAATTTTCGAAGGCTGCAACAACGGCCTTGTTATAGGCAACACCGCCCTGGAAGAATATTTTGCTACCGATTGAACGCTTGCAGACTACGCGGTTTATATAATTTTGAACTATTGAATATGCGAGCCCTGAAAGAAGATCTTCTTTAGGCAAACCTCTCTGCAGGTTGGCCATCAGCGAGTTTTCCATGAAGACGGTGCAGCGCTCGCCCAGCCTGCAGGGATTCTTTGCGTATAATGCGATATTCTGAAACTCTCCCTTGACCGAAATGTTCAGCTTCTCTGCCTGTTCCTCTATAAACGAACCTGTTCCGGCAGCGCATGCCTTATTCATCTCGAAATCGACAATCACGCCATTCTTCAGTGATATGTACTTAGAGTCCTGACCGCCGATCTCAAAGATGGTGTCAACATCTTTGTCGATAAAGGCTGCTGCGGTTGCCTGAGCAGTTATTTCGTTTTTTACGATGTCAGCACCGATGAAATCTGCAATCATGTATCTGCCCGAGCCGGTCGTGCCTACGCCTGCAATGGCAATTCTGTTGCCAACTTCTCTGCGTATCTCCTCAAGCCCCTGTTTTACAGCCTGAATAGGTCTGCCTGCCGTCATAAGGTAACGCCTGGCGATAACATTGCATTTTTCATCTATTACTGCGAGATTTGTGCTGATCGATCCAATATCTATACCGAGGTAAGCTTTTAAAGGCTGTGATGAGTAATGAGTGATGAGTGATGAGTCTGGAAACGGTGACACGTGATGGGTGATGGGTGATGAGTTCGGTTCAGGCTTTAAGGGCTCTTTATGTTTTGACCCATTACCCATTACGCATAACTCATTACAGTCTTTAAGGTGTCTTTCGGCGAAGTCAGCTCCAGGTGCAACAAGTGGAGAATGCCCTTTTTCCTGCGGTTTTTCAGCATTGATAAAATCTTCCAGACATGTGAGGTCAAAGGCATGAAACCGGCCTGAGTCCAAATCTTTCCAGGCGGCCCCGATGGCTCCCATGAGTGCGAATTCCTCGGGGATGAACAAGTTGTCGATATTGAAAATCTCGCTGAAGGCCCTTACCATGCCCTTGTTTGCTGCAACGCCACCCTGGAAAGAGACAGGCTCTTCAAGAATGCGGCCCTTTGCAATAGAGCCCTTAAAGTTGCGGGCAACGGCAAAGCAGAGGCCGGCTGCGATATCTTCGACAGGAGTTGCGATCTGCTGCAGATGGATCATGTCTGACTTGGCAAAGACACTGCATCTCCCTGCAATCCTGGGAGGTTTTCGTGATTCAAGGCTGAGCCTGCTGAACTCCTCGATCGAGAGGTTGAGCCTTTCTGCCTGCTGGTCAAGGAATGAGCCGGTGCCTGCAGCACAGACTGAATTCATCGCAAAGTCCTTTGCTGAGCAGGAAGCCTCATCGAGGAAGATAAGTTTTGAATCTTCGCCTCCAAGTTCGATGATTGTTTTGACCTTGGGATAGAGCTTCCGTGTTGCATAGGCATGGGCAACTACTTCATTGACCGGCGGAATGCCGAGAATAGAGCCGATTAATCTTCCGGCTGAACCAGTGAGAGACAGTGATGCGTGATGAGTAATGCGTGGTCTGTCTGAAGACAGTGGCGCATCTAAGATTTCTTTCTGTTTTAACCCGTTACCCGTTACGCATAACCCATCACGCGTTACGGCCTTCAGCAGTTGCAGCGAGGCATGCAGAGGCCTTCCTCTATGACGCAGATAAGTGCTGCCTTGAATACTCCCTTTGTCATTGAGAATAATGATTTTGACCGCTACAGAGCCTGCATCGAGCCCGATATATTTCATAAAATTAAAGGCTTTTTTGCTGCATTATACCATAAGGCTCTTTAAAGAACGTGAAAGCCTTTCCCTATTTTTTCATGCCGCGGTGTTGTGCAGAATGCTGTTTATTGCAACAGACGTATGAATGGCTTATCAGGCCTGATACATTATATGTTTATTCATCTCCCCATATAAATAATGACAAAAAAAGATAATGGCTGACATTTTATGTCAATTGTTTCCCATTATCAGGTACTATCATAATTAATTCCCCTTTAATAATGGTTAGATAATGTTTCTTTTTATTGGCATAGCGGTTGCATCTTACAGAGCGAACAGCACGCAGAATGAATAATGAATAAGGTTTTAGGCTGTGACATTTTGTCACATAATTATTAATCATTAACAAAAGGAGGAAGCATCATGTATCAGGGAATGAACAATCTCAAGAATCAAAAAGGCTTTACCCTTATCGAGCTCCTGATCGTTGTCGCGATCATCGGTATTCTCGC
>JACRHC010000073.1 GCA_016217675.1 Nitrospirota bacterium | reverse complement strand
CATGATTGCTAAAATTAGATCTAATGATCGTTTTTTCATAATATTCCCCCTGTATTACTTTTCTTATTCATCTACTTTGATTTCTGAAAGAGCTGATCGTTTGGCTTTGGGCTGCTCTTGAGATTCTTGGCCCTCACCTTCATCTTCTGCTTTTGCTGCTTTTTTGCTTCCTCACGTTTGCTGACCGTCTCTATCTGTGCCTGAGAAACAGCGCTCTGCTCTGCTGTGCCCTGCTGCGCGGTTTCCTGAGCCGGGGCAGTTCTGCCTGCCATTGCTGTTGCGAACAGGAACCCTACCAGCAACATTCCTGAAAGTACTGCCAACAGTTTTTTCATAACCTTACACCTCCTTGTGTAATGCTGCGATTTTGTTCTTTTCATGAGCTGAGGTCACTTCCGTTTCCCCGGCCGCCTTCTCTCTTCGCTATATCGGTCATCTATCTTCACCAGATATTCATCGGCAACACATATACACTGACCTTTTATAAAGGGACTGTTCAGTTCAACCGTCACCTCCGTGTTGACCGCTCCCTTCATAAGCTGCCACCCGCCCACCTCGGTGATATTCAGAAAGTCAGTGGTAAGGGCATTGCAGCGGGTCCCGCAGAGGGAGAGCCCTGTGTCCCTGTCATCCGAGACATTTGCTGGTACATACCGGTAATCGTTTACAACATAAACCTTCTCAGGAGTCTCCGCCGCCGCGGCAGCGGGCAGAGCAAAGAGAGTAATGAATATTGGCAATAGGCGATAGGCGATAGGCGATAGGCGCAAAGCAAGGAGCGAAGAGCCGATACCCATAGCCAATAGCCCCGAGCCGCGTGCCTGTCCTGTCATTGCGTTACCCATTCACTGCGGCGCACAAGCTTGGGGCTCTTGCCTTTGCCGAGCTGAACCATGAAACACCCCTTTGAAGCGTACCGCTGACCAGGGCCAAAGCTGACGCGCTCATAGAGCGGAAAATACTGGTCAGCCATCATGCCGATCGTATCGAGCAGGAAGTCACGGTAGTATTCTCCCCGCATCTCTAACAATGCCTTGCCCAAAATCTCGTTTGTGAGATAAGACTGCCTGATAATAACCGGATCAAACAAGTTGATCGGCTTGCCGGCGAGCACTCTTTTTGCAGCCTTGTCATACCGTGCGTCGTCCTGCGGGAGCCTGTAAGGATAGGTCATATAAAGGAACTCCCGCACCTCCTCCGGGACTGCCCAGAGGGACTTGCCGAGATAAGTTCCTGAGGCAATAACCAGCCCCGGCTTGTCCGGCTTTCCGACAAGGCTGCTGACTGCCGGAAGAAGAGAGGCGTCATCCCAGACGAGCAGGGCAGCAGGCTTTTCTTTTGCAACGATCTGCTGAAGCTTTTCTGCCGTAAGTTTTTCTCCCTTTGCAAGAATAATATCCTCTGCAGGGGGATGGCCTGTCTCTGCCCAGGTTTCACGGAAACCGCGGGCAAGCGCCTCTGCCCTGCGGTCAGCCCTGATGATCTGGACAATTGAGCGTCCCTTGAAGAGGTCATACATACTATGCAGATACCTTGCGGCAGCTTCGCCTTCCTGCCGCACTCCTCGGGAGGGGTACAGGGTATACCAGTCTTTTTGAGAAATGACCGGATAGTCGACAATAGGGAAAAGATCGGGGATTCCCTTCTCTTCACAAAATCTGTGGACCGGTTCCCAATCGCCGTTGGTGATGCCTCCGAGGAGCGCAAAGACCGGCTCGGTCTTATAATAATTTTCAAGCTGCTGCTTCCAGGTTGTTGAAGGGCCTTTTAATACCCAGCGTGACAGCGAAAATTTGATATCGGTCAGATTCCCTGACATATTGTAGGACATGAGAGCCACCCTCGGGTTCTTGCTGGCGGCAACGGCAAGGCTGTTTTTGCGGTCAATACCGAACTCGATAGGGGTGAGCATGGATCTCACGGCAGATGGATCAGTGCCCTCGACAATCACTGTTGCGAACTTTATCTCTGATTTGTCAACGCCGGGGGACGGCTTGTCAGACAAGGTATCAAGATAGGCAATAAGGATCGCCATGTCACGGGCGCTCATTTCATATCGCGGCATCACGCTCACAACAGAGCGGCCTGTGGGGTCAAAGCCGGTGCTGATCAGGGCGGCAAGAGTTTCATAAGTATAGGCCGGACGGACCGGCAGATAAACAGCATAGTTATGGATATAGGGTATAAACTCGGACCCCTTGATAAAGGGTTCACGCGGCTGATAGAGGATGCGGCCGTTGGTCGGCGGTGTTACAACATTTCCCTCAAAAGAGCCGAGCCCGCTCCTGAGATGACAGCTTACGCAGGTGAAGGCAGTCCCGTCGACAGGCACATCTCCGCTCACATATCCGGGAAGCGGCTTGCCGTCAGGCAGGATGCCCTCGCGGTATATGCGTTCACCAAGGCGCAGTATCTCGGCCTGATCCATACCTGCAAGGAGCGCATTCCTATCATCTGCAGAGTGGGCAGTAAAAGGCAGCAAGATAACTGCCGTGATGAGTAATGAGTAATGAGTGAATAGTAAAACAGTCAAACGCCAAAAATTACGAGCTGATCGCTGACCGCTGATGGCTGACAACTGATCTCTGATTGCTGTCCTCTTCATTTTATCCCTGCCTTTTGGCTCTCGGCAAGGAACTCCGAGGTGCTCATCATGCCGTTGATCCTGACCCAGTTGTCTTCTTTTGGCATGCGGATAAAGGTCAACGCATAGTGTGACATCTTATCCGGGATATTGGCATTGAAGGCCTTCATGACCCTGTCGATGTCCTTGCGTGATCCGGTCAGAAAATCCCAGCCCGGCTTTGAACGATATCGCTTCAGGTAATCCTTCAGAACAGCGGGAGTATCATTTTCAGGGTCGATCGTTATGGATATTAGATGAACTTTTTCTGTGTCAGCGCCGAGTCTCTGCTGCAGACTGGCATAGCCTGCCGAGAGGACCGGGCAGATGGTCGTGCAGGTGCCGAAGATAAAGTCAACGACAACCGGTTTGTCTGTAGGAAGGAAGTTCTTAAAGCGTACACGATTGCCGTTCTGATTGATCAGGGTGACATCAGGCATCGCATATTTCTCAACAGAGCGCTGATAAGTCCTGTTATCGGCAGAGGCCGCAGATGTCAGAGACAGGAAGAGAGCTGCTGTAACGAGTAATGCGTAATGAATGATGCGTGCCTGCAATGGGCGGGTCCGCTGAGGCGGAAAAAGCTGAGAGCTGACAACTGATAGCTGATCACCCAATGTCTGATTCGCAACTATCACTTTTTCACAACCTCGATCAGCTCGATCTCAAATATAAGCGTAGCACCCGGGAGGATAAGATCTCCGGCACCGTTATCGCCGTATGCAAGCGCAGCAGGACAGACCAGTTTGGCCTTGCCGCCGGGCTTCATCTTCTGCACGCCTTCAGTCCAGCACTTGATAACACTGTCCATCTTGAACTCAAGTGGCTTGCCGTGTTTGGCAGAACTGTCGAACTCTTTGCCATCAGGAAGCGTGCCGCGATAGCTGGCCCTTACCGTGTCGGTAGCCTTTGGGCTTGTGCCGGCCCCTTCCTTCAAAGATACATAGACCAGGCCGGATGCGGTCTTCACTGCTCCCTTTTCTGCAACCGCCTTGTCCAGGGCCGCCTTATTCTGGGGCGCCATCTTCTCGCCCTGGGCCTTGCGGCGGGCCCGCGCCATCTCCTGGATTTTGTTGTTGTATGCGCTCAGCTCAATGCCCGGCTTTTTGCCGGTAATAGAGTCCGTAAGGCCCTGCTTCACAATTTCAAGTTCTGAAGGGGTGAGGCTGAATGGGGCAAGCGTGCGGCCCACACTCATGCCGATGGCATACAGTGTCTTCTGCTCCTCAGTCTTCAGAGCATCTGCGGCAAAGACCGGCCCTGCAAGCAGGGTGATCAGCGCCGTAATAATAAGAATATTTTTCATAGTCCGTTTTCCTCTTTCCTTCAGGATCAGCGCCTGACTCAGGCAGGCTGAGTCTCCTGTATATGATGCCTTTGATAGATATCACATTCCTTGTAATTTCCGCCGCAATACTTGATGACCTTTTCGGTCGTCTGGCTGTTCATCTGTGAACAATAACAGTCTGCAAAGGGATGACTCAGATAAGGGCATCTTATCATGATTAAGGGCCTTGTCAAATCCTGCTTGTCATATGTCTGATTATTGCCAAAGTGCTGGCCTCCTCTGCCATTATGAAAATTTATTAACAAAAAACATGCCCAAAAAGGAAAAAATATTCACAGATAAGACAATGAGTATTTATACTTATAAAACAATGGGTTTAAATACGTATTGGCCGGGGCTAATCGGAAATGAGGTTACGAGATATGTGTCATGGCACATCTTTGTGCTGCACATTTATGTGCCATATCGCTGGTATCTTAGAGGGTAGTGTCAGGAATGTTGAGGTCTTCGATTTTTCGGTACATAGTCCTTCTGCTGATGCCGATTAGGCGGGCTGCTTTTGCCTTATTTCCCCCGGCCTTTCTCAGCGCCTCAATGATTTTTTCTCTATCACCAGCCTGGACCGGATTATCATCAAGGACCGTATTATATGCTGCGAAATCCCCGGGCAGATATTTTGCCGTTATGATGCTATCGCTGCAGAGGATGCAGGCATGCTCAAGCACATGCTCAAGCTCCCGGATATTGCCGGGCCAGTTATGCTGCATTAACCGGTCCAAAACTTCAGCGGAAACCTCCCTGATGTCCTTGCTGAATTTTTTGCTGAAGCGCCGGATAAAATGTGCGACAAGAAGCGGGATGTCCTCTTTCCTCTGTCTGAGCGCAGGGATGACAACCTCTACCACTTTAAGCCGGTAATAGAGGTCTTCCCTGAACTCTCCCCGTTCAATCTTTTCAACAAGGTTCTTGTTTGTGGCAGTGATTACCCTGACATCCACTTGTACCGGCCTGGCATCACCGACACGTTCGAACTCTTTTTCCTGGAGGACCCTGAGCAGCCGCACCTGAACAGACAGGGGCATGTCTCCAATCTCATCGAGAAATATTGACCCCTTATCTGCAAGCTCAAACCTGCCTGTCCTGTCCCTGACTGCGCCGGTAAAGGCACCCTTCACATGGCCGAAGAGCTCGCTTTCGAGGAGGTTTTCCGGCAGTGATGCGCAGTTGACCTTAATCAGCGGCTTTGCGCTTCTCGTCCCCCGGTAGTGGAGCGCCTCGGCAACGAGCTCCTTGCCGGTGCCGCTTTCACCCCTGATCAGCACCGTGGTAGGGTAATCGGCAATCTGCTCAATGAGCTGGTAGATTTTCTGCATCTGTTCGCTCTTGCCTACCATGGAATGAAATTGTCTGCGTTCGTCCAGGTCGGTCTCAAGGTCTGCGATGCGGGTCTCGTCACTGAGCACCATTACCGCACCTGAAAATTCGTTATGATGTCCGATCAGGGGAGAGGTGGTGATATTAATCAGCTGTCTCTGTCTGCCCTTGTGCTGACAGTCAATGTGGTACAACTCAACCCGCTCCCTGTTTCTGAGGGTCTTTGCAAGTGCTTCAACACATATTTTCAGGCAGCCGTTCGGCAGGGAAGCTATCTGATAATTGCGCGAACTGTCGCGTGAATATCCGCAGATGGCCTCGGCAGCGTTGTTCATCTCAATTACCCGCATCTCAGGATCCACGGTGATAATCCCGTCAGAGACGCTCCTGAAGACGGCCTCAAGATTGGTCCTGATGCGTTCGTTTTCATCAAGAAGCTCTTTATGTTTCAGCGCCAGGGCTGCAGCATGCAGCAGGGCATTCTGTGTTACCGGCTTAGCTATGTAATCAAAGGCACCCAGCCGGAGGGCCTCGGCAGCGGTCTCAAGATTCGGAAAGCCTGTCACCATCACAACCGGGCAGGTAAGGTTTTTTGCCCGTATCTCCCGCAGGAGGTCAATCCCGGTCTTGTCTCCCAGAAGGATATCCGCAAACACGAGGTCAATGTCATCTCCCCCGATATGCGTGAGGGCCTCGTCAAATGTCCCGGCAGTCGCAACCTCGTAACCTTCGTCTGTCAGAAACGTCTTAAAGGTGTACCGCAGGCTCTCTTCGTCATCAATAACCAGAATTTTCTTTTTCATATATCAGCTTTGTGTGATCTCGCATTGTTTATCCCCCCCTTCATGCCTAAAATACTATAGACTATCCACCTGCTTTATTTTTTTATACGCCGGCAGGGCCACAATAATCCGGGTATAGGCGCCTTCTTCGCTCTCCACAGACAGTCTGCCATCGTGGTCGACAACGATACCGTGGCTTATGCTCAGGCCGAGTCCTGTGCCGATGCCGACCGGTTTGGTCGTATAAAAGGGGCTCATCACCTTATCGACAATATGAGCAGGGATGCCAATACCGTGGTCCTCGAAAACAATCTGAACAAAGGGCTCACCATCGATTATCGCTTCGCCGGCTGTTATACGAAATATTTTGTCAGGGTCAGAGTTCGGATATTTCTGGATGAGCGCATATCGGGCGTTATTGATAATGTTCAGAAACACCTGCTGTATCTGCTGAGCATGGCCCTTTATGAGAGGAATATGCGGGTCTATCTCCAGCCTCAGGTCAATACCGCTCTTTTTCAGCTGCGTCTCGGTCAGGGCAAGGGTATCAGAAAGGACCTGTTGGACCTGCACCGGTATTTTCTCTTCTTTCCGTTCGCGGGCAAAAGAGAGCAGGCTGGTCACAATGAACGAGATCCGCTCGCCCTCCTTGATGATCCTCTTTGCGATCTCATATTCCCTGTCCGCCGGGCCGGCGCTGTTGACAATAATCTGGGCATAGTTGATGATGCCGTTTATGGGGTTGTTGATCTCATGGGCCACACCCGCTGCAAGCTCTCCAATCGAGGCGAGATGATTTGCCCTCATCTGCTCTGCCTGTATGCTCTTTTTTTCTGTAATGTCAGTGCTCAATTCCATGACGCTCTCGACCTCGCCCTGGTCGTTCTTTATCGGATAGGAACGCACTGCCCAGATCCTGCTGTCAGGTGTAGACAGCTGGATTGCTTCAGGGTTCCCTGACTGAAAACTTTTCAGCACCGGACAGTTGTCACATGGCCTGTCCTGCTTATGCCATAGCGTATAGCAGTACTCAGAATGCTGGGCTTCTGCAGGCATGAGTGTCTGGCGTGCGCTTTTGTTCGCCCACATCACCTTCAGTTCAGGTGACATGAGCACCAGGCTGTCAGGTATCGCATCAAGGAGCACGTTGAACTGCTGTGAGAGCTGCCTGAACCTGCCTTCACTCAGCTGCAGCGCTTCGGCAGTCTCTTTATGACTGAGAATCTCCATACGGAGATTCTCATTTGTCTCTGCCAGTTCATTGGTACGTTGATCCACCAGTTCCTCGAGCCTGTTGCGGTAGGTCATGAGATCCGCTGCATCCCTCTTCTGCGCTGTGATGTCCCGCGCAACATGGACAGATCCGATGAAACTTCCTTTGCTGTCCAGCAGAGGGGAGACGCTTACGAGAAAATATGCACCGAATTCCTTTTCGTAGATCTCGGCTGTGTGTTCCTGGTTGTCATGCAGCAGGCGGGCATGGGGACAGGATTCTATCGGGCCGGATATTTTATGGAAGAGCTCGTAACATTTTTTCCCGAGGAGCTCCTTCGGCTCAAGGCCCATCTTCTCGGCCATTGCCTTGTTGGCACGGATGATCCTGTGGTCCTTGTCAATGACCGCGATCAGGTCAGGAATAACATCAAACGTGTGCTCCCATTGGTGTTTTGCATTCTGAATCGCGGCCTGCATGCGCCTGCTCAGGACCTCCCTGTACCAGAGCCCGATAACTGCAGCGCTGATGATACAGGTCCAGGAAACAAGAATGAGGAGTATCAGTCTCTTCGAGCGCTGCTCAGCCTCTGACTGGAGTTCCTCTAACTGTTCATCAAGGACAAACGCCTTTTCAAGAAATTGATGGTAAACGCTGTCCATGCTTGTAATCTTAGTGAGCTGAGACCTGTTGTCATACACATCCCGGGCCAGCCCACGGAACCTTACAATCAGGGCGCGGAGGTCCTCCATATCTGCCCTGATGCTGTTATCCGATAGGGGTTTGACCTTATGGCCGTGGAGTGTCTTGCCGCCGTTGAGCGCTGCCAGGGCCATCTCTTCTGCACGGTCAATGCCCTGCCAGACCAGGGCGATCTCCTGGCCCTGTATTCCCCTGAGGTCCTCTTCCAACGCGAGATGGGCTTTACTGAGTTCGATCTCCATCTCATGGACAACGTCGGTATACAGAAAGGTCTGGCTCATGCCCCTGCCAATATGGTCTACCGCGGTAATGAGGCCAATTGAGGTGACGCCCATTACAAGCAGCACCAGAGGCAGCCGCTGCAATACGAGGTCACGGACCATGGTTATTTTATTGGTTTTTCGGGAGAACATGAGTTACGCCTATGATATTTTATAGTATTCCCTGTACCACTCGACAAACTTCTTTATGCCTTCCTCTATGGAGGTGGAGGGTTTGAAGCCAACATCTTTAATCAGGTCGTCCACTTCCGCATACGTTGCAGGCACATCGCCTGCCTGAATCGGAAGCAGATTCTTCTCTGCTTTCTTGCCAAGGCACTGTTCAAGCACCTCAATGTAGTGCATCAGCTCGACAGGGTTGTTGTTGCCTATGTTGTAGAGCTTGTAGGGCGCATAGCTCGTTGCGGAATCCGGCTCAGCGCCCGACCAGTCAGGGTTCGGTGCAGCTACCCTGTCCATGACCCTGATGACACCTTCAACGATATCGTCGATATAGGTGAAGTCGCGCTGCATCTTTCCGTAGTTGAAGACATCGATCGGCCTGCCCTCGATAATCGCCCTCGTGAAAAGGAAAAGGGCCATGTCAGGCCTTCCCCAGGGACCGTACACGGTGAAAAATCTCAGGCCGGTGCAGGGGATTTTGTACAGGCTTGCGTACGTGTGCGCCATCAGCTCATTCGCCTTTTTCGTGGCAGCATAGAGCGAGACAGGATGGTCCACATTGTCATGAACCGAAAAAGGCATCTTCGTATTTGCGCCATATACAGAACTCGAGGATGCAAAAACGAGATGTTTTATGTTGTTATGCCTGCATCCTTCAAGAATATTCAGAAAACCGCTGACATTGCTGTCTATATACGAGTAGGGATTTATCAGGGAGTACCGGACACCCGCCTGGGCCGCGAGGTTGACGACAACCTCGAACTTCTCCTCTTCAAAAAGCCTTTTCATGGCGTCTCTGTCTGCAAGATCAAGGCGTACGGGCTTGAAGCCCGGGTCCATGGCGACCTGCTTCAGCCGGGCAAGCTTGACGTTTACGTCATAGTAGTCGTTCAGGTTGTCTAACCCGACGACCTCGTCACCCCGTTCGAGCAGTCTCTTCGAAAGATGAAACCCGATGAAACCGGCTGCGCCGGTGACCAAAATTTTAGCCATAGTAACTCCTTATTACCTCTTTATTCCTGATCGTGAAGCATATTCACGTGTTTGCGCGTCAGCGCATCTTCAATGCGAAGCATATCAATTTCCTGTTTAAGACGTTCGAATTCTTCGGATTTGCGGGCCAGGAACGCCTGTGTTTGATGGAACTTTTCCGACACGCCCTTGGGTGTAAGAATATACATGTATGCCATCTTGTTCTTCGAGTTTTTGAACCGCTCTGCCTTGATGTACCCCTTTTCGACCAGGGCATTAACAATATAGTTGACCCTGCCGAGACTCAGACCCATCTTCCGGGAGAGATCACGCTGTGAAAGGGTGCTGTCCTTTGCCAGTTCGCGGAGGGTATTAAAGAGATGCTCGTTCATCAATCTTCAAGTAAATGTGTCAAAAAGACAGGCTACCGCCGGGACATGGCAGATGCCATTACAGGGATGAGGCTTTTCAGGCAGCTGCGTTCAATCACTGAACGAATTAAGAATACCCCAAAAGATCAGGCAAGTTCAAGATTATGCCTTTCTGACCGATACGTCTTCTACCTCAAGACGCGAGTTCAGGGCTTCGAGAAGGATAACAACTCTGTCCCGGCCGGGCACAGGATGCTGAAAGATGCCGTAGAAGCTGGCAAAGGGGCCCTCCCTGATAACTACACGGTCGCCCTTCAGAAGATTTTCCGGCCTTGGTGTTATGATATCGCCTTCCATCTGTTGCCGCATGGCATCGATGATCTCCTGAGGCACAACAATGGGGTGGTCCTTGCCCACAATATATTTCACGCCCCGGGTATAGCGGATCATATGGTGGTGCGTATCGCTGTCGAAACAGGCAAAGATATAACTCTTAAAGAGCGGTTCAATGACATGCTCATACCTGCCCCTGTTATATTTTTTTATGCGGATCCTCGGACTGAGTACCTCAAGGCCGGCATTCCTGAGCATAAGCGATACAGACTCCTCGCACTGGGGCTTTGTATATATGGCGTACCAGTTCAACATGGTTTAGAATTCCCTGTTTTCCAGGACAGCCCCCGGATTATCGGTGAACATCTTCTGTGCCTCATGCACGCTGAGCACATCTGCCACTTCACGGTAAGCGCGGGAAAGCAGCGGGATTCTCCTGTCCGTGCCGTGCGCGTCTGATGCCACAAAATCCACGTATCCCTTTTTGAGCAGATGCAAAGAGAATTTTCTGATATGTCTGCCGAAATCACCGGTAATGCTCATGGCAGTGAGTTGGAACAGGGCGCCTGATTCTCTGAGCGTATCGGCTTTTTCAAATGCGGAGAGCAGGCTGTAGTTGCGCTCAGGATGGGTGATAATCGGGATGTATCCTTTAATTTTTGCCTCAAAGATGAATTCATCAAGATGCGGGGGTATGAGGTCAGGCAGTTCGAGCAGGAAATACCGTGATTTATTTATTGTCGGAAGGTCAGCCTTGCCGAGGGCCTCCAACAGTTCATAGGTGAGCCGTATATCAGCTCCGCCGTACAGCCTGACCGGGCTGCCCTGTCTAACTGCTTCATCCTGAACTATACGGAGCGCTTCAAGAATATCCTGAGGAGAAGGTTCAAGGCCGTACCGGAAGTGAGGCGTTGCCACGATATGGCCTATACCGTCCCGGACTGCAATGTCGAGCATCCGCATGGTGGTCTCCATGTCGGGAGACCCATCGTCAATAGCCGGAAGTATATGGCAGTGGATATCGATCATTTCTCAAGCACCATGGCGTCCCCGATCGACAAGCCAAACTTCCGTGCAAGGCCCGCGTTAATCTCAAGGACATATGCCGGTTGCTCCTTTGGGATATAGAGGGGGCACTGTTTACAGGGCTGGAGGTTTTCAAGGATCTCGGTGATCTGCAGATGCGTTCCAATGAAGATGATGTCAAGAGGGAACCTCATGCCCTTCATCCAGAAGGCATGCTCTTGTGAGGCATCAAGCACAAAGAGCATGCCGCTTCGTTCCGGCATGCTTTCCCTGTGAGAAAGGCCCTTTTTCAGGCCCTGCATATCCCTGATCACTTCAACAAGAAAGGTTGCTTCAGTTTTTTTGCTGTTCATCCCGTGCACTGATTCCGACGGTTTGCTGATCGTCACCTTCTTCAGGCTTGCTGCTGCATTGGCCGAAAGTTCATTACCAAAAACAGGTGCAGAACCTGACAAAAAAAGGAGGGCCAGGAAGTAAAGGCATGGACGAGTGAAGACATGAAGACGTGAAGGCATGACAGAGTAAGTGAGAAGATCACTCTGATCGAAAGAAACCATTCGCATTTTCACGGATGCTCCTGCACGCATTATTGATTCTTCATGCCCATTTCCCAATCCTCAACCTTGTCAGATGCCTCAGCTCCTGTGTCCCTGCCCTTTGTTGAAGCCCTCCGCTGAGAAGTTCGCCTATGGTATTTCTCTTCCGGACTTATCGAGAGGGACAAGAGCATGCCGAGCACAACAGCGAAGAGCAGGAGGTTCGAAAGAATATGGAGATTAAAGTCAAAGATGCTGTGCACTGCCATCGAAAATACCGACGATATGACGGCTATCCGTATCATGCCCCTTTTCCCCTTGAAATCCGCCTTTGCAAAGGGATAGAGGAGAAGGCCGGCAAAGGCGAGCACCAGCGTCAGGCCGATCGCTCCGGTTTCGAGCATATATTCGAGATAATCATTGTGAGCATGGTCATAGATACTCTGAAGTGAGGCAGGGGAATAGAGGTGAAAAATGTCGATAAAGGTACCCAATCCTGTCCCGGTCAGCCAGAAGTCCCAAAATGCAGTCAGGGTCGCTTGCCAGACAACGATGCGCTGCTCTTTGGTGATGTCGGTTTCGAAGAAGCGATCTATGACCGGGTCAATGCCGAGATAGACCAGATACGATGCAACTATTATGAGGAATGCGGCAACAGCCCACATTTTTCTGGTCTGGACTCTTGTGATCACAACAAGCATGCTGAAGAGAGACATGCTCGCGAAGAAGCTGACAATGCCTCCGCGTGAAAGGGAAAAGATGAGTGATAAGGTCATGATAACGGTCAGAAAGCCGAAGAAGATAAATTTCTCCCGGGATTCTCTGGTCAGGGTATAACCGAGCCCGAGGGGGACAAGCATGCTGATGAAGCCGGCAAAATGGTTTCTGTTGACAAAAGGACCAAAGGGTTCGCCGCCGGCTGTGAGTTCCCTGAACCAGTAGATTTTGTCGTTCCAGGTCGCCTTCTGCACAATCGCGAAGACCGCGAGGCAGAAGCCGAAGACAGTCAGTATGATGATCATCCTTGTCAGTTTCTCTCTGTCTCTGAAGACGATTGCGGAGATGAAAAAAACCATAAAAAAAGCGGCTGTCCTGAGCAGTTCATGTATCGTCAGATAGGGATCAAGGCTGAGCGGCATAACGTTCATGCCCGAGATGCTGTAAAAATCCCTTATCCGCGCTGTACCAGGCGAGATGAAACTGACGACTGCTGAAGGAAGAGGGATGAGTTGCAGCCCGATATATCCGCAGAAGATGAGGGCCACAAGAAACAGTCTGCCGGTATTTTCAGGCAGGTCCCCATCCAGACCCCCTTTTGTTATTGACCAGAAGAGGCCTGCAGCAAAGACAAGCATCAGTATGGCAGCCGCGGACCAGACTTCCACTGCGCCGAAGAGGAGCGTTGCCAGAACGATGATTCCTGCAAGTATATTATTTATCATAGTTTGTGCTGACGATCCGGAGCTGAGCGTTTTCCCTGATCAGCTTCCATACGATCTTTCCGCTGTATCTTACCCAGCGGTCCTGAGCGGAAAGGTATCGGTTGACATTATAGACGCCGGATACGGTTGCAGTCTGACCGTCTGTTCTGATTTCCATATCGAGGATCTTGTAGTGATTTATCTTTTCGTTAAAGGTTTCTTTATAGGCGTTCCGCATCTCGTTATAGGTCAAGGTATTGTTCTCCACCGCAGAATGGGAAAAGAGCGACATAAAGGTGTTCAGGTCGTTCTTTGTATATGCACGGACATATCTCTGCATGAACTCCTCAACCTCCTCTTTGGTGATCTGCTCTGGTTTCTGTTGTGTTGGTGCAGGCGGCTTCACTTCCAATGCAGGCCTGATCGGTTCAGCCGCAGCAACCCGCTGCTCTGCCGTAACTTTCTGTATCTCAGCATGACGATGCTGGATCTCTTCTTTACGTACCTGCTCCGCGTTTGAAGACTTTAGTGGCACTATGGTCATCAGGCCTGTATTGTCCGGGACCCTGTTTGCGCTTTTTTCCGGCAAAGCTGCGCTGCTTTCCTCAGGTTCGGGCTTGCCCTTATCCTGAGTCTGCTTCTTCTCTCTTGTCTGAAACCAGCCCTTTATCGTCTGCAGAGGTGTAACCGCTGCCGTGCTGCTTTTTGCCTCCTGAGCCGGCTTAACAGGGATTTTAGCAGGTCCAACAGGCATGACAGGAATGCTCTTCGAAACATGTTCTTCAACAGCACCGGCAGTGTTTGGGGCAGCAACTGCAAGAGCAGGCGTTCCTTCACTGCTCTCGGTTTTCACAGGTGCGGGCGCAAGTTCTGCTTCAAGGTGTGCTGATTTATTCTGGAGGTATATGACTCCGAACACGACCAATGCAATGAGCAGATACAGCACGAACAGGATCTTTGACATATAGGGACGGATACGGTTCCATTCAGAAGCATATTCACGGTTTCTGTGTCTGCTGAACGTTCCCGATGGCCTGCGATGATAGGTCGTCCCGTGAGAAGGTCCGGAGGGGAATTTCTGACTCAGCATCTGCTCTGTGAGCCTGCGGTCGTATTCTGCACGCTTTGTTTCATCCTTGAGCGCAGTATATGCCTCATTGACCTTTTTTGCCCGCTCTGATACCCATTCTTCATTGCCGAGCTGCTTGTCCGGATGATAGAGGAGCATAAACTTTTTCCATCTCCTGTTTAATTCATCCGGCGTTGCATGCTGCGGCAGGCCGAGGGTGATGTAGTAGTTGTTTTCAGGATTAAAGTGCATCTTCGAGATGACGAAGCTTGCACCGTCAACAAGATATTTCATGTCAATGCTGCGGCGATGCGCAAATTCCCGGATCGTCTCGTTGCCATGGGAGATCTCAATGAGGCTGTCAAAGCACATGATCGCCTCGCGGTACAGGCGTTCAGGTTCATCCCCCTTGTACGACAAAGAGATTACTTCGTATGCTCTTTGGAACTGCTCGTCTGAGTGGCTGTTTGGGGTTTCAGGATTATCCCGTCTATCCATGCCGTTCCCTCGATCTTGTTGTCAAGTTTTTGAGACCTCTCTCTCCGTATCTTTACGACTGCTGCACTGCATGAAGCAGGCACTTCGAAATCAATATTCACCTCTTTCCAGTATCCGCTACCGGCGATACTGTCGGTTTTCATGTCAAGTCCTGTGCATTTGAGGCCCTGCACCTGAATGAGCACGCCGTTTTTCGTGGTGATGCCGTCAGCCTTAATGTAGGTCCTCAGTACATACCGCATGCCGGGCGTGACCGGTACCACCTGCTGTGCAGCCGTAATATCCGGGTTATTCCGGCCGTCAAAGACAATGCCAAGGGAACGCGTTCCGGTCATCTTGATTGTATCATCGATAAATACATTCACCCCCTGGCCCTCGGTTATCCTCCAGTCAAACCCTCCGTTGAGAGGCTCGCTTTCGAACCCGTGGTTCCAGAGGAGGGAGGCTGCGTCACGCCCATGCATGCCTTCAATCCTTGCCGTGACCTCATTCCAGACAGCTTCTGCCTCGCTGTAAAGGCCCTGCTCAATCAGGAAGTTCGTATACGCGATAAAATCCTTCTTTTCGATGCTGTTCCGGTCAAGTGTTTTCCATACATCTGCTGTTTCTGCAGCCTTCTTTGCTGCTATGAGATAGGACAGATACCCGGATTGATATGTGTATGTTTGCGGAACAATATTCTGCATAATAAAACTGTTTTCAAGCTTAAGCTTCCAGCAGAGGTCATAGACCATCGACTGCATTGCGGGCTCAAGCAGGAGATACTGCCTGAGCGAAGCCACTGCCTTTTCTGTCATGTTGTTCATAAGATAGAGTGTACCAGCCTCCCAAAGGAGTGATGGGTTGTGGGGGTTCAGCTTTACTGCCCTCTCAAGTGCATGCTCTGCCTCTGACAGCTGATTGTTCAACTGAAAGGCCTTTGAAAGGTCGATCCAGACACCGGGCTGAAGAGGGTTTCTCCTGAGTGCTTCCTGATACGCCTGAATCGCCTTTTGCATGTCAGGGCTGTCCAGGTTCATATGGTAGTATTTCCCGAGCATATAGTGATAGGCTGCGTTTCCTTTATCCCAGCGGACGGCTGACAGAAGGGCTTTCTCGCTCTTCTCCCTGAAGAAATACCAGCCAAGCACCTTGGCGCCAAGGGGGAAGAGGGTTGCGATGAAAAGGACAAGAGCGAGAACAGAGATGAGGACTGGCAGGGCAGCTCCTCTCCGGCCGAATCGGCTATTTTTCATCACTCGTATAGTTCTGGTAGTAATACTGGTAGTAGGAGTAATAGCCGTACTTCATATTCGGCTCGTTGATGGCATTCAGCACAACGCCCAAGACCTTTGCATTGACGCTCTCGAGTATCTTCTTTGCCTGGACAGCCGCCTCTTTCGGTGTCTGGCCTGACCGTACTACCATGATAACGCCGTCTGTCTGGGTGCTTGCAATGGCCGCATCAGAAAGCCCAAGTATGGGAGGCGTATCGAAGATAATGTAACTGTACAGGGGGTACAGGCCGTCTATCAGTTCCCGCAGTCTGTAGGAGCTGAGCAGTTCTGCAGGATTGGGAGGCAAAGGGCCTGAGGTTATAACATCAAGGTTCGGGATGTCGGTATGCTTTATCAGGGTATCGCCCAACTCCTCATTGCCGGAAAGGAAGGACGAGAGGCCCGAAGTATTGCTCACCTTGAAGACCTTGTGGAGCCTCGGTCTGCGCATGTCCGCATCTACAATAACAGTTCTGGCATTCGATTTGGTAAGGCTGATGGCAGTATTGATCGCTGTCGTTGTCTTGCCCTCCTCCCTCCTCGCGCTGGTGACCATCATCACTTTGGGCGGCTTTCCTGCAGAGGAAAAGAGGAGAAACGTTCTTATGGACGAATAAGCCTCACTGAGCTGGCTCTTGCTGTCCGTATGGCTTATGTATTCGACAGGCGAGGCCTTCGGCTGTTTTGCAGGGACCCTGTCTTTCCCGCTGCGGGACTTTGGGAGAATTTTCTCAGGGGCATAGAGCGGCACAAGGCCAAGGGACGGCATGTACATCTTCTTTTCTATGTCCTCGGGAGTCTTGATCGTGTTGTCCAGATATTCGGCAAAAAAAGCAAGACCGATGCCGCCGAACAGGCCTATAACAAGTGAAAGAAGCACGTTCAGCATCCTTTTCGGTTTGAAGGGTGACTTAGGGACTTCAGCACGGTCAAGGATCTGAATATTACTTGAGGTGAGGCTTGCCGAGATGCCGGTCTCCTTCAGCCTCTGAAGCAGACCATGATAGAGCTCCTTGTTTGTGTCAGCCTCGCGCTTCAGGATCTGATACTGGACAGCGCGGTTATTAAGGTCAAGAGCCTCCTGTTTCTGGTTGTTAAAGGCTGACTTCAGATAAGTCTCACGTTTGACTGCTGCATCATAGTCCTTCCTGATGCTCGAAACGACCCTTTTGGTCTCAGTGTCCAGACGCTTCTTTACCTGGTCCATCAGTTCCTTCAGCTTTACCATCTTGGGGTAATCAGGTTTGTAGATCTTCAGATTCTGGCTGTAGTCTGACTCAAGGGCAGCATAGTCCTTACGCAGACCCTGTACCATGGCATTATTCATCACAATAGGGCTTGCCTCGGCATCCCCGGATTTCACCTCGTTATAGATCGCTTCTTTCTGTATACGCTCGGATGTTGCCGTGATCATCTCGGTCGAGAGGGCCCCAAGTTTTTTTGAGACAAGGTTTTCGCTGCTGCTGCTCTTGCCGTCTTTTTCATCAACCTTTGATTCAAGGAAGATGATCTCATTCTTGCCCGCGTATTCGTTCAGCTTTTCTTCTGCCTGCTCGACCTTGGCCTTCATTGCCTCAAGCTGTTTTTCGAGCCATTCCCGCGCCTGCTGCGTTGCCTCGAATTTTGATTCGATGTTCAGGTCGATAAATGACTTGGCAATGGAATCAGTAACACGGGCAGCAAGCTCAGGGTTATAGGAGGTGAAGCTGACATTGACGAGTCGTGACTTCTGCTGGGGCAGCACCTCGATCCTCTTGAGGAACCCGTCCACAAAAGACGAGTCTATGCCCTCTTCCTTAAGCAGATTGTCAGGCTTCTTGAGGAATGAGGCGACCTTTATTTCCGCCTTCTGTCCTGAGAACTCGGGATTTATATCCAGCTTCATCTGCCTGATCACACGCCTTGCCAGGTTCCTGGATTTAAGCACCTTATACTGGGTCTGGTAGTAGTCCTCTTCAGGCCTTTCTACGGCATAGACATCCTTGAAGGTGAGGAGATTCGGATTTTCCTTGTCGATCTTTATGGTGACCGTTGACTTGTACTGTGGCTTTATCATGAAGGTGCCGATCGTCACCGTCGTAAAAACGGTCAGCAGGAAGGTGATGACGATCCATTTTCTACGGAGAATGATCTGCAGATAATCTCTGAGATGGACTTCGTCCTCTCCGTAAGGATAATAAGCACTGGGAACAAGGGGGTGTTCGCTGACTTTTTCGAGTGCCCTGCTTCTGTTGTCTTCCTGAGATGAATTTATCCTGTTTTCTGCCATAGTTGTCAGAACCCCATACTTGCGCCGCCGAAGCTGACCGCTCCCCTGATCGTTCTTACGAAGTTATTAAAGAAGGTTTTTGTGCCGCTTGCAGCTACGATAATTATATCATTTTCAGCGATCATCATGTCCGGCTGGCTGCCGCTCGTAATGTTATCGTAATTGACTACAATGATCTCACGCTCACCTTTGCCATTGTCCCGAAAGATCCTCACATCATCGGTCGATGCGTTGAGTCCGAAACCCTGAGCCATGGTGATGGCCTGGACAAGACTGGTCTTGCCCTTCATCGTATATACGCCAGGAGTTTTTACCTCTCCGTCAACAAAGAAGATACCGCCCTTGGGCACATTAATGATGTCTCCTGCAAAGACAGGGATGTTCAGGCTGAAATTGCCTCTCATGATAAGCTCGTCAAGATTTATGACAATGGTCTCTGCCCTGCTGTTTGTGTTCGTCTTAAGAGTCGGCCTGATGACATAACAGATGCTGCCGGCCTCGGCAGCCAGTCCGTCTGCCATCAACAGCATATCAAGAAGGTAACGCTGTCCGGTAATGGCAAAGACCTGAGCCTTTTTAACCGCGCCAAGGACCGATATCCTTTGGCTTTTATATTCTTTTACAAATACCGTTACCACGGTCTCCTGTACGAATTTGTCGAGCTTTTTAGCGATAAGCTGTTCGGCCTCGGCAGTGGTGAGACCCTTCACCTTGAGAATTCCGACAAGGGGCAGTGCGATATCGCCATGGGAATTGACCCTGACGGTCTTTTTCAGTTCCTCGACATTATATGCCTCGATATCGAGAAGGTCCTCAGGTCCTATCAGATAGCTCTCCTCCAAAGGGGTCTGCTGCGTTATGGCAGACATGATGAGGGCCTCGTTCAGTTTGTCTGCTTTTTTGGAAGAAGCCATGATATCTTCAGGAGAGGTCTTTACAGCGGCTGTTCCGCCACAGCCGGCAAAGAATATGACCGCGAGGAAAATAAACGCAACTCTGGGGATATAGTTTTTCATAAGTCGCAAGAAACTGTTACAGGATATATTTCAGGGTGCTGAAGGGCTTGCAATCCTTCTGCCGCTGCCTCTCCAAACGTCCAATGACATAATCCCGGCCGTAGCCAAAAAAACTCCGCCGATAATGCCGGCAGTGAGGGTTTCCCCGGAAGAGCCTGAAGTCCCATCCGATCCGCCCTTCTTACTGCCATCGTCAGTCTTGTCAGAAGTAAGGGCCTGGGTATTATAGACTTTATAAGTACTGCCGGCATCAACGAAGATGCCCTCTCCGGAGGAAATCAGCTTTGTCTCCGTAGGGGTTACTTCAATGGCAATGCGTCCGGAGATGCTCCTGACCTCTGTCCCCTTATCTGTTGCCGAAATGACACCCAGCACACGTCCTGATTTTTCAAGGCTCACTTTCTGAACAACTGAATTTTTCATGTTGACCGAGACCGTAGCTGAAGCTGTCTGCACGAACAGGGAGGCTCCGGGGGCAATATTAAAGGCTAACGTTCCCTTGCTCATATGGACAGTATACTGACCGCTGCTGCCGTCTATGACGGCAAGTGCATTCTTTGAGATATCAATTCTTGAGCCATCCTTGAAATGCAGGGAAGCACTGCCGTCATCGGTCCTGATGCCCGTATTCTGCAGAAGGGGATAGGTTGCAGGCGCAGAGAGCCACTGACCTCCGGTCGCTTCCAGGAAGACCTTGCCATTTGCCTTGACCTCACCGAGCACGGCGATACTCTGTGCTGAAACTGGGGCAGCTATTGAGAAGGAAAATGCTGCCAATAATAGAATGGCAATTATATTTCTATGCGTCATCACTGCTTTTCCTCCCATGACATTTCAATTATCCCCTCTGTGCGTATATGTCAAAATTTACCCCATAAAGTTGAAAAAGTCAAATTGACCTGCTCCTTTTTGGCAGAATGCGTTGGGTTTGTTGCCTTCTCATTGTCCAAGCAGTAATATAGATACCCTGATGTTTTTCCTCGGCTGACCTGCCGGTTTTAACATCTCTTTTCTTTCCTGCGCGACTGCAAGTGAGTGCGCAATTTAAGTAAAAGAGCAGCACGCCCCATCTCAGGAGCGTTCAGAGGCAGGCTCCTTTAACAAAGGCATTATCAAATGGATATATACAAAGAAATTGCGCGGCTCAACCCCCGGCAGGAAGAGGCGGTCATGCAGACTGACGGCCCGCTCCTTATCCTCGCCGGAGCCGGTTCAGGCAAGACCCGGGTCATCACCATGCGTACAGCATACATAATAAAGACCGGCATCAGCAGGGCAGGCTCTGTGCTTGCGGTCACCTTCACCAACAAGGCGGCAAAAGAGATGCGGGAGCGGGTGAAATCCATGCTAAAGGGGGAAGCAGGCACGCCAGTGATCTCCACCTTTCATTCGCTGTGCCTCAGGATACTGAGACGGGAGATCGAGCTTCTCGGTTACCGGAAAGACTTTACCATTTATGATACCTCCGAACAGGTCTCGCTCCTGCGGAACATCCTTTCTGATATTAAATTCTACGATAAGACCTTCAAGCCTGAAAATATTCTCGAAAGGATCAGCAGGACCAAGAACGATTTCGCCCCAGTCGAAACGGTCCCGTCAGACAACCCCCTTGAAGAGGCCTCGGCAATGCTCTATCCCCGGTACCTCGACGCCCTCAAGTCGCTGAATGCGCTCGATTTCGACGACCTTCTCCTGCTGACACTGAAACTCTTCAGAGAGCATCCTGATGTGCTTGCGCAGTATCAGAATATGTTCCGCTATATCATGGTGGACGAGTACCAGGACACGAATAAGGTGCAGTATGATTTTATAAGGCTTCTTGCCGGCGAAAGAAAAAATCTCTGTGTGGTCGGCGATGACGATCAGTCCATCTATGGATGGCGGGGAGCCAACCTCGGCAATATCCTCCATTTCGAAAAGGACTTTCCCGGTACAATCATCGTGAGGCTTGAGCAGAACTACCGGTCCTTCGGCAATATCCTGACTGCAGCAAACAGCGTCATAAAGAACAACAGAAAGAGAATGGCAAAATCCCTCTGGTCGGCACGGGGTGAGGGGCCGAAGGTCAATATTCTGAAGGCGCGGGACACAGAGGACGAGGCAGCCTGGATCGTTGACAGGATCTCTACCATCAAACTCGAGAGAGAGCTCCCTTACGAGCATTTCGCAGTGATCTACCGGGCCAATATCTTTTCGAAACCGTTTGAAGAGGCGCTGAGGAAGCAGCGCATACCCTATTCCGTGGTAGGCGGCACCAGCTATTTTGAAAACAAGGAGATTAAGGACCTCGCTGCGTACCTCAAGATCATCGCCAATCCTTCTGACGACCTGAGTCTTCTGCGGGCGGCAAATGCGCCGAAGCGGGGCCTTGGCCCTTCTGCACTGGGGCTCCTTTCCGAATTCAGCCGCGCCCATTCCCTGAGTCTTCTCGATGCCTTTGGCAAGGCAACCGAGGTTCACGGACTGGGGCCAAAGCCCGCCTCAGCAGCCAATGCGCTTTTCAGTCTGCTTGGCCGGTACCGCGATATGTTCAAAAAAGGCAGGGAAATGGACAAGACCCTCAAGGCCCTTATCGATGAGGTCAATTACCGCGACTATATCAGCGAACTGTACAAAACCCCTGAGACCTCATTCAGGAAGATCGAAAACCTCGAGGGTTTTGTTGATTCTGTGCGTCACTATGAATCCGTTGAAGTATCCCCCTCTATCCATGGATTTCTCGAAACCATGGCGCTCACTGACCTGATGGATGAAAAGGAAGAGAAAGGCGGATATGGCGTTACGCTCATATCATTCCACTCCTCCAAAGGCCTTGAGTTCCCGGTCGTATTCATTGCAGGCACTGAAGAGGATATCCTGCCGCACAAGAAATCTGCGGACTCGCAGGAAGGGCTGGAAGAAGAAAGAAGGCTCTTCTATGTAGGGATAACGCGGGCAATGCATGAGCTGTATATCACCTATACAAACCAGAGGACAAAATACGGCAAAGAAGCGCCCTCAATTCCCTCGCGGTTTATAGAGGAGCTTCCTGAGGAGGTCATCAAGAAGCTCGATCGTTTCGAGAAACTTTCGCCTGAAGAGGAAGAGCTGTACGCCAGGAAGTGCTTTGCAAACATACGCGCCAAATTAGGAAAATGAGTAACAACTCAGGTGGGATAGACTGTAATCTGTTAGGACTACGCAAAGAGCGAATCAAGGCTCTGAGCTTTGGGTAATCTCGTATTGCTATTCAACCCTAAACACCTAAACACCTATAGACTATCAACCTGATATGAAGGGAACATAATGAACGAATCGCATATAGCCATAATCGCAAAGGAGCTGAGCATTCCTGCTGCTCAGGTAAAGGCAACCGCAGCTCTGCTTAATGACGGGTCAACAATCCCCTTTATCTCACGGTACCGCAAGGAGGCAACCGGAAGCCTGGATGAAGTTGCTGTTGCTGCCATCAGGGACAGACTGGAGCAGCTCAAAGAACTGGACAAGAGGCGGGAGGCGATCCTGAAGTCTCTGGAAGAACGCAGCCTTCTCACGGACGAATTAAAGACAAAGATCGAGAGCGCTGATTCCCTGACCAGCCTTGAGGACATATATCTGCCCTTCAGACCCAAACGCCGCACGCGGGCGATGATGGCAAAAGAAAAGGGGCTCGAACCTCTTGCTGCTGCCCTCTTCGGCCAGGAAGAGATGGATATCGAAACAGCAGCAGCATTGTATCTGGATGCAGAAAAAGGCGTAGCCACTTCAGAGGAGGCACTGGCCGGGGCGCGGGACATTATTGCTGAATGGGTCAGCGAGGACCAGACGGCTCGGACAAGGCTGCGGGAGCTCTTTTCTGCTGAGGGCATGCTGCGTTCAAAGGTGATGTCAGGCAAAGAAGAGGAAGCGATAAAATACCGCGACTATTTCGAATGGGAAGAACCGATAGCAAAGGCCCCTTCACACCGGATCCTTGCCATACGCCGCGGAGAATCTGAAGGGTTCCTGATCATGCGCATAACGCCGCCTGAAGATGAAGCGCTTAACCTTCTTGAAACTATCTTTCTTAAAAGAAACAATGCGGCCTCTGAACAGGTGAAGCTTGCCCTGCATGACAGCTACAAGAGGCTGCTCACCTCTTCCATGGAGGGTGAGACCCGTCTTGCTGCAAAGAAGCGGGCAGACGATGAGGCGATTCGCGTTTTTGTCGAGAACCTGAGGCAGCTCCTGCTCGCCCCGCCGCTGGGCAGAAAAAGCGTGCTTGCCATTGACCCGGGCTTCAGGACGGGCTGCAAAGTAGTCTGTCTCGACCAGCAGGGGAAACTGCTCCATAACGATACCATATATCCCCACTTCTCAGAAAAAGGCATCGGTGAGGCAGGCACAAAGATCAAAGACCTCTGCAGCCGCTTCAACATCGAGGCGATTGCCATAGGGAACGGCACTGCAGGGAGGGAGACAGAAGCCTTTGTCAGAGGGCTCGGTCTTGCACCCGAAATACACATTGTCATGGTGAACGAAAGCGGTGCGTCCATCTACTCTGCGTCAGAGGCAGCAAGAGAGGAATTCTCTGACTATGACCTTACAGTCAGGGGATCGGTCTCGATAGGCCGTCGTCTCACAGACCCTCTTGCGGAACTCGTGAAGATCGACCCAAAATCGATCGGCGTAGGCCAGTACCAGCATGACGTTGACCAGATCGCCCTGAAGAAGAGTCTCGATGACGTTGTAAGCAGCTGCGTCAACGGCGTAGGCGTGGAGGTGAATACCGCAAGCAGACAGCTCCTTACCTATGTATCAGGCCTCGGGCCGCAGCTTGCAAAAGGCATTGTTGAATACCGGAATGCACACGGCCCCTTCAGATCGCGTGAAGAACTGAAAAAAATTCCGCGTCTGGGGCCAAAGGCCTTTGAGCAGGCTGCAGGCTTTCTGCGCATACGGGACGGAGAGAATCCCCTTGATGGGTCGGCAGTTCATCCTGAAAGCTATCCTCTGGTGAGCACCATGGCGCAGGACCTCAACTGCACTGTTGTTGAGCTGATGAGAGACAACAGTCTCAGGCAGAATATTGACCTTTCCCTCTATGTGACCGATACGGCAGGCCTGCCGACCCTGAACGATATCATGTCCGAGCTTGCCAAGCCGGGCCGCGACCCAAGGGAGCAGTTCGAGTCATTCAACTTTGCAGAGAATGTGCAGAAGGTCGAGGACCTGACACCGGGCATGAAGCTCCCCGGTATTGTTACGAATATCGCGGCCTTTGGTGTTTTTGTGGATTTAGGTGTCCATCAGGACGGTCTTATCCATATCAGCGAGCTCGCTGACCGGTTTGTGAAGAACCCGGCAGACGTTGTGAAGGTTCATCAGAAGGTGACTGTTACGGTGCTGGAGGTCGATCTGCAGAGAAAGCGCATCTCGCTTTCGATGAAGGGAAACAATGCACCTGTTCCAAAAAAAGAAGCTGTCAGGCCATTGCCGACGCCTGCTGCAAAACGCGAAAAAGAGGTCAAGCGGCCTGTGCAGTTTTCAAATAATCCCTTTTACGAAGCATTCAGGAAAAAGTAATGCATTCTCTTTTCAAAAACACAGGGAGGAACAGATATGGACATTATACTTGACGATCCCGAGGTACGCATACTCGGCTGCCTCATAGAAAAGGAGCTGACAACACCCGAGTATTACCCCTTGTCCCTGAACAGCCTGACCAATGCCTGCAATCAGAAGTCCAACCGCAATCCAATGGTCTCGTACGACGAATCCGTTGTAGAGCAGGGACTGAACAGACTGCAGTCAAAAGGTCTGACACGGAAAACGCTCACTGCAGGCAGCCGTGTCGAAAAATATCTGCATACCATCCTGGATAGGTTTGATCTGTCAAAGCCCGAGATGGCAGTGCTTTGCGAGCTCATGCTGCGCGGCCCCCAGACAGCCGGAGAGCTGCGTTCCCGTGCCGAAAGGATGTCGCCCTTTGAAAACCTTGAGAGGGTGGACGAAACTCTCCGGGGCCTGATGGAGCACGATCCTGCGCTGGTCATTCTGTTGCCGAGAGAGACCGGGAGAAAGGAGCGGCGGTTTATCCATCTTCTGTCCGGAGACCGGAGCAGGGAGTTGCCTGCGCACGCCGAACTTTCTGTGCCGCAGGTCTCAACAGACGAGAAGATCAACAGGATGGATGGAGAGATTGCAAGGCTCAGAAATGAGATTGAGGAGCTGAAGCAGGCCTTTGCTGAATTCAGATCACAATTCTGACTCTTCGCCGGAAACACGCCCGATAGCAGACACTGCCTCGGTGCTGATATCGAAAAAACTCACCCCATACCCTGTTTCATGTTCGTCAGGCAGGATACGCACGACTTCACCGGGGACCGTCAGCTGTCTGCTGCCTGCTACCGAGAAGGTACAATGGACCGTTGCTCCTTCCGGCAGTACAGCGGAAGATCTAAAGAAAAGGCCCGCTATGCTGATATTCTCGATTGTGCCCGTAAACCGTTTTCCCCGCGTCTGACATTCCAGTCTGATCTTCACGGGAACCCTGCAGGTCTTGCGTGGAGCGATATTCAACAGGCGATGCGCTTCCTGCAGCAATACGGCAACAGAAACCGGGATGGTTACATAGGCATTGGCATTGCAGCCCACGCAACGTTCGATCTCGGATTTCTGCTCCCTGCATACGAGAAGTATCGAAACGCCACGGGTCTCCGCATCATCCCGTATCTCTCTGCAGAGTGCCTCTCCGCACAATTCGTCGTTAAGGTACGCAATGATAAGGTCTGCTCGTACGGCCCGGTGCAGGACAAGAGCCTGGCGGTTAGAGCCTGCAGTCCGTATTCTCACATCAGACCTGCTCAGGAAGCTCTGCTCCGGAACCAAAAGCGCATACACATCACTGGCAACAATGACATTTTTCATAATTTATCTTTCTGTAGTATATCTTACCAATTCGCCTTATTACCCCTTCCCCCGCAAGGTATGGTAAACTTTTTTACGTTATCTACGAAATGGAATGCCCAATGACAGACCACTGCCAACTCCATAACACACTTAAACAACTCTCAGCGGACATCGCAGACAAGAATATGTATCGAAACAACAGATCAATAGAGTAGACCTTCGGGCAATTTCCTTGGTAATTCTTATTAATCCGCCTGTGGCCAAGCCCGGTGAACCTCCGTCAGGCATTGCACGCTTGTCGGGCATGCTCAACCGGTATGGGGTTGAGCATAGCCTGCTGGATGCAAATCTCGGGGGACTTCTGTATCTCCTCGGCCTGCCCCTGCCCTCGGGCAGATCAGACAATGCCTGGACAAAAAGGTCATTCAGGAATTGCGGCCAGAATATTGCCGCACTGAGAGATCCGCGTCTCTATCGGCAGCTCGATCGATACAAAAGAGCCGTAAAAGATATTGGCAAGGTTCTCACAGAAGTGAGCCCATCAGACATTTCCGTCAGCCTTGCAGACTATGCTCACCGGGGTCTCTCTCCGGTAAAAAGCATGGATCTTCTTGCGGCAGCAGACAAGCCTGGGGCGAATCCTTTTTATCCGTATTTCTCGGCGAGACTGCGGGAGCTTTTTGACCGTAGGAAACCCGCTATGGTCGGTATATCTTTGAACTATCTGAGTCAGGCATTATCCGCATTTTCGATGATCGGTTTCATACGCAGAGAATTTCCGGGTTTAAAGATAGTAATGGGCGGAGGGCTTGTCACCTCCTGGATGAGAAACCTTCATTGGAAAAATCCTTTTTCCGGTCTTGTCGATCATTTTATAGCAGGGCCGGGAGAGTATCAGCTCCTTGCGCTGCTTGGGAAGAACTCAAAAGAGGAGACATTGCCCGTCCCTGATTATCAATCGCTTCCTTGCGATGAATATCTTTCACCGGGCTTTATACTTCCCTATAGTGCCTCCTCCGGCTGCTACTGGAACAGATGCGACTTCTGCCCGGAAGAGGCAGAGCAAAATTCCTACATCCCCATCCCGCCCAAACAGGTGATCGGGGACCTGAAGGAATTGGCAGCAAGAACCAACCCGTCCCTTATTCACCTGCTCGATAATGCCGTAAGCCCTGCTCTTCTTGAGGCCCTCTGCACGGAAAGGCCGGCAGCACCGTGGTACGGATTCGCGCGCGTGAGCAGTCAGCTGACTGATCCGGCTTTTTGTGCTGCCCTGAAAAAATCAGGCTGCGCAATGCTTAAACTGGGAATTGAATCAGGGGATCAGGGAGTGCTTGATGCCCTTGATAAAGGGATTCGTGTTGAGACGGCTTCTGACGTTCTGAAGAATCTGCAGAAAGCAGGGATAGCCACATACGTATATCTGCTGTTCGGCACACCGGTCGAAACAGAGGCGAGCGCCCGCAAAACACTTGAGTTTACTGCAGAGCACAGCGACTGCATCAATTATCTTAACCTTGCGATCTTCAATATGCCGATCTGCGGCAAGGCCTCTGCTGCTCTATCGAGCCGAACTTTCTCCGAGGGAGACCTCTCGCTCTACACCGATTTTGTACATCCACAGGGTTGGGACAGAAAAAAGGTTCGGCTCTTCCTCGACAGGGAATTTAAACGGCACCCTGCCGTCTCCGCTATTATGAAAAAGGAGGTCCCGGTCTTCACCTCTAACCATGCGCCTTTTTTTGTAAAGTGAGCCGGCTTATTATCCGTACCACTTCACCGTCTTTCAAGTCTTTTGGCCAATCTCTATCCCATCCTGATTGCTAAGGTCGTAGTATTAATTTTGATCGAGTCAATTCTAACTGCCGGGCGAATCCGGCAACCTGCCACACGGCTGACCTCTACAGCAACGGATGGTGCCGCTTGAGCATTTCGACAGTGCGATGCCAAGCGTCGCGGTCGTCTTCGCGACGATAGGTACCGGCAGGCTCTCCTTTGGCACCTGTTTGCAGATTGAAGCCATGGTTCGCTTCGGGGTATACCACGAGTTCGAATTGTTTTCCGTTCTGCTTCGCGGCAGCTTCCATGGCCTGCATCGATTCGACCACACAGCAGTCCATATACCGGTCGAGCTGCGCCGCAAGCACCAGGACCGGAACCTGGAAGCGCTTGACAAACCAGCCCATCTTGTTAGCCCAGGTCTTGGTATACGGGTAATAGGCCACCACCACCGAAACGAGCTCCGATAGCGGCGCTGCGTTATAGAGTGCGCCGCCTCCGCCCAGAGAAAAGCCGATCACCGCAGTTTTACCCCTTACGGCATGAGGGGAGCGCTGCGCCCGATCAATTGCCTTCTTCAAATTGGCCTCGCCCGTAAGTTCAGGGTTAAGGATATCCTTGCCGGTGAGGAGGACCACGTAGTAGCCAAGCTTAGCCAGCGCTGCAGCATAACTCTGATATGAATTGGGGCCACTCTGCCCTGAAATGACAATGATCACCGGTCCAACCCCGGTGTCCGGGGCATAGGCAGTCTGGGCCGGACCTTCCGGACCCGCCT
>JACRHC010000014.1 GCA_016217675.1 Nitrospirota bacterium | reverse complement strand
CGTGATAGGCATAACCTTCCGCGAATAAAAAACCTGACGTTAAAACCCGGATGAGGAGTAATTTATGGGAAACATCTCAATTTCTGAACTCAAGGACAAAACCATTGATGAGCTTACTACTGTTGCCAAGGAACTGAAGGTGGAAGGCGCTTCAGGCCTCAGGAAACAGGATCTTATCTTCGCCATTCTTCAGGCGCAGACAGAAAAGACCGGCAATGTATTTTCCGCCGGAGTCCTTGAAATACTCCCTGACGGCTTCGGGTTCCTCAGGTCACCTGACTACAGCTACCTGCCGGGGCCTGATGATATCTATGTTTCTCCTTCCCAGATCCGCAGGTTCAATCTCAGGACCGGAGACCTGATCTCCGGACAGATACGACCGCCAAAAGAGTCTGAGAGATATTTTGCTCTCCTCAAGGTTGAGGCGATTAACCACGAATCTCCTGAGGAAAACGTAAATCGCCCTCTTTTTGATAACCTCATCCCCTACTACCCAACTGAAAGAATAAGGCTTGAATACGACTCTACAGATTACTCAACACGTGTCATGGATCTGGTTACGCCTATCGGCATGGGCCAGAGAGGTATGATCGTTGCTGCTCCCAGGACAGGCAAGACTGTGCTGCTGCAGTCCATTGCAAAAGCAATCAAGAAGAACCACAGGGATATTCATCTCATAATTCTGCTCATTGATGAGCGCCCCGAAGAAGTGACTGACTGGAAGCGACAGGTCTCTACTGCAGAGATCATCAGTTCGACCTTTGACGAGCCGCCCCAAAGGCATGTTCAGGTTTCAGAGATGGTAATTGAGCGGGCAAAGCGCCTTGTCGAAAGCAAGAGAAATGTCGTGATCCTTCTTGACAGTATTACCAGGCTTGCGAGGGCCTATAATGCGATCATGCCGACAAGCGGCAAAGTCCTCTCAGGCGGCCTTGACTCTAATGCGCTCCAGAGACCGAAGCGGTTCTTTGGTGCTGCAAGAAATATCGAGAGCGGCGGCAGCCTCACGATCCTTGCGACCGCGCTTATTGATACAGGCAGCAGAATGGATGATGTCATCTTCGAAGAGTTCAAGGGGACCGGCAACATGGAACTGCATCTTGACCGCAAGCTCGTTGAAAAGAGAATCTTCCCGACCATTGACATCAACGCATCCGGCACAAGAAAAGAAGAGCTCCTGGTAGAAAAGGACCTGCTGAACAGGATATGGATCGTCAGAAAGGTGCTGAACTCGCTCAGCACGGTCGAGAGCATGGAGTTTCTCTTAGGCAAGCTGTCCGGCACAAAGGCCAACAAAGACTTCTTCGATATGATGAACAAGTAGCAATTATGAACAGCCGGAAGAGAGCTTGAGAGCTCCTTCCGGCTGGCTCACGTTAGACGTGCAACTCTAACACCTCGACACTTCACCGTATTTAGGCTTCTTCTATCTCATAGTTCACATTCACCTGCAGGTCTTTTCTGAGCGAGTGATAAACCGAGCAGTACTTTTCCTGCGAAAGTGAGATCGCCCTGTCGAGCTTCTTCGGTGTGATATTCTCACCGGCGATATGGAGCACCATATCGATCTTTGTGTAGTACTGGGGTGGGGTAGGGTTCCTTTCTCCGGCAATATCAACCTTGAATTTCGTTATCTTCGCCTTCATCTTTGTTACAAAAGAGACAACGTCGATCGCAAGGCAGCCTGCAACGCTCAGAAGCAGGCTCTCGGTAGGGATACATCCCCACTGCGCTTCCGCATCGAAATCAAGCTCAAAACCCCGCGGCGTCCGGCCAAGAAAGATGAGGTCCTTATCCCACGTTAATGATGCCGTGTTAACCGGCCTGATCTTTCCCTTATATCCTTCCAGATTCTCTTCAAGTTCCATTTTTTCCTCTGAGCTCATATCCAGCCTCCAATAGTAATGTCAGAAATTCTAAACAACGAGATTATAGCAAACCTGCGACAGGAGCATCAAAAAGTTGAAAAAGAAGCGCATTAGGGCAACCATTCAGTTATGAGGGTATTTCTCCTCCTGGTAAGGAGGGGCTTCATGAATCTGTTCCCGCGAAACTAAAGGGATACTGCAAGCTGTCTTTTCTGTTGCCCTGAAAAGGCTTATAGGTCTATACTGTAAGTCAAATCCTGCATTTTTTGCGCAAATTCCAGGGAGTTCATATGCCTTTTTTCGGTGAAGTTTTTTCGAGCGAGATTATCAAAAAGACAGTCCTTGACCCTAAGGGAGAGGACCTCGGACGGGTCCGGGACCTTGTTGTCATAAAAGGCGATCCTCTTCCAAAGGTCTCTGCGCTTATCATCGAGAGGAAAAAAAAGAAGTCTTATTATCTGCCCTGGCATGACCTTAATATCTTTAACAAGAAAATAATATCCTCAAGGGTTTATGCAGAGAGCCTGAAGTCATACGAGATGATGGCGGATGACCTTCTTATACTCAGGGATATCCTTGATAAGCAGATCGTTGATGCAAACGGAGCAAAGGTCGTACGGGTGAACGACATCAAGCTCGAAGGATATCACAACGAGGCTGTGCTCATTGCTGTTGATGTGGGCATGAGGGGTATTCTCAGAAGACTCGGCATGGAAAGAGGCGGCGAAGATCTTGCGAGGCTCTTTAAGAAAAGCCTTCCTTTTAATCTCATAAGCTGGGACTACCTTCAACCCCTTGAGCCGAAGCTCACCGAGATATCACTAACAATACCCAGACAGATGCTTTCAGACCTCCATCCTGCAGACATTGCCGACATCATCAGCAGCGTGTCCCAGAAAGACGGTGCAACTTTCTTTAATAACCTCGATATTGAAACAGCAGCAGAGGCCCTGTCCGAACTGAAACCTGAGATGCAGGCTGACATCATCAGCGCCATGGACACAGAAAAGGCTGCTGACATCATTGAAGAGATGCCGCCAGATGAGGCAGCTGACGTGCTGAGCGATCTGACCACAGAGCGAGCCAAGGAAATCCTCGAGCATATCGAAAAAGAAGAAGCTGAGGACATCCAGGAGCTTCTCGGCCATGAAGAAGACACAGCAGGCGGTCTTATGACAACAGACTTTATTGCCTATCCTCCGGACATGACCGTGATGGAGGCAACCGAGAAGTTCAAAACCGTGGCGCGAGAGGCAGAAAATGTCTACTATCTGTACATCGTTGACAAGGAAGAGAAACTCCGGGGTGTTGCTTCCCTGAGAGAGATGCTTCTTGCAGAAAATGACTGTTATCTTGCTGACATCATGGAAACGAATCTCAAGACTGTTGCGCCTGGTGAAGACGAGATGGTCGTTGCCGGGATCATATCAAAATACAATCTCCTTGCGCTTCCGGTGGTTGATCAAAATGGCTATATGCACGGTATTATTACGGTCGATGACATCATCGATCTCCTGCTTCCTCCTGAAGCAAAAAAGAAACGGAGAAGAGTGTGAAGCTCTGGAAGAATGTACTCTTTTTCCTGAGCGTTATGGGCCCTGGCATCATCACCGCTAATATTGACAATGATGCCAGCGGCATTACGACCTATTCTGTTGCCGGCGCGCGCTTTGGCTATGGTCTGCTCTGGACCCTGCTTCCAACAACAGTCGCTCTTGTGGTTATTCAGGAGACGATCGCCCGCATGGGCGTTATCACAGGCAAAGGGCTTTCTGATCTCATCCGGGAGAATTTTGGCGTCAAGACCGCCTTCTTCATGATGTTAGGCCTTTTTGTAGCGAATTTCGGCAATACGGTCGCAAATCTTGCGGGTTGGGCAGCGAGCATGGAGATCCTCGGCTTCAGCAAGTTTGTGATGGTACCGGTCGGGGCAATCTCGATATGGATCCTTGTTACCAAGGGAAGCTACCGGTTTGTTGAAAAGATCCTTTTGTTCGCATGCCTTCTCTATTTCGGCTATGTTATTTCCGGATTTATGGCAAAACCGGACTGGGGGCCTGTGCTGAAGAGCGCTGTAATTCCCCGGATGAGGTGGAACGCAGAATATGTTGTGCTTAGCATTGCGATCATTGGGACTACGATCACTCCCTGGATGCAGTTCTACCTCCAGTCTTCGATCGCAGAGAAAGGCATCAAGAAAGAGCAGTATAAGGCCTCGCGCCTTGACGTAATTATAGGCTGCTTTATAACCGATATCGTCAGTTTTTTCATCATCGTTACCTGCGGGGCACTGCTCTTCCCGCATGGCATCCGCATTAACGAGGCATCAGAAGCAGCGCTTGCCCTGAAACCCCTTGCCGGAGATTATGCATACCTCGTCTTCTCTGTCTGTCTTGCCAATGCCTCTCTGCTTGGCGCCATCATTGTGCCGCTGGCAACCGCATATTATGTCTGTGAGGCAATGGGATGGGAGGCTGGCATCAATAAAACCTTTAAGGAAGCGCCCCAGTTCATGTGGATCTATACCATGACCATAGCCCTTGCATCGCTTGTTATCATGATACCGGGGGCACCCCTTGTCTTTCTTATGGTGCTTTCTGCTGTTATTAACGGGCTGCTGCTTCCCTTTGTGCTAATTTTTGCGTTGCTTCTGGTCAATAACAGGAAGCTTATGGGCGAATATACGAATTCCCGAACGTACAATTATATTTCATGGGCAACGATCGTAACGATTATCATTCTGACATCATTCCTTGTGGTAACAACCTTTATACCGCTTAATGGCTGACAAAACCGGCATCTGAGGGCTTCTTTGGTTTATAATATGGACTCGTGGAGATACGATGGTAAAGACAATCGAATGGAAAGACAATAAGGTCATCATGCTCGATCAGAGCAGGCTGCCGATCGACGTCGCCTATATTGAATGCAAAGACTATCTGATGGTGGCAGAGGGCATCAGGAAGCTCTGGATACGCGGCGCTCCTGCTATCGGCATTGCAACAGCAATGGGAATCGCTCTCGCTGCGCAGGAGATAAGCGCAACGGATTTTGAGGGCTTTACAAAAGGGCTTGACCCTGTCTTCAACACACTCATAGCAACCCGGCCGACAGCAGTCAATATACAATGGGCTGTTGACCGGATCAGAAAATTTCTTGATGCAGGGAAAGACGAGCCAATTGCAGGGCTCAAGGCACTGCTCATAGAAGAGGCAGAGAGGATCCTTGCTGAAGATATTGAAATAAATATGGCAATCGGCAGATGGGGTGCGCAGTTCATCCATGATGGCGATACAGTCCTGACCCACTGTAATGCAGGCTCTCTTGCAACCGGAGGGTACGGCACTGCCACTGCACCCATGCTTATCGCAAAGGAGCAGGGCAAGAAATTCCAAGTCATTGCCGATGAGACCCGGCCGGTGCTTCAGGGCGCCCGACTCACGTCCTGGGAACTCATGCAGGCAGGAATTCCGGTGACACTGATAACAGACAACACAGCCGGCGCATTGATGCAGAAAGGTGAAATAAACCTTGCGATCGTAGGCACGGACAGGACAGTCCTGAACGGGGATGTTGCCAATAAGATAGGCACATACACGGTTGCCGTGCTTTGTAAAGAGCATGGCATCCCTTTCTATGTCGCTGCCCCGATGAGCAGCATAGACTTCTCGATACCCACAGGCAATCTTATCCCTATTGAAGAACGGGAACCAAGAGAGGTGACCCATATTTTCGGCACCTGCAGGATAGCCCCGGAAGGTGTTAAGGTGAGAAACCTTGCCTTTGATGTCACCCCTGCCAGGTATGTAACTGCGATCATAACTGAAAATGGTGCCTTCAAGCCCGAGAACCTGAAAGAGCTGTCAAGGCCTGACCCTGATCTTGAAAAGCTCAGGATCAGGGTCTGAAGCCAAGGATACTGCCTTGACACCAAAAGATACTCTGCCCTATCATCAGAAAATGAATCTGCAGGAAGTCTTCAATTCCTACGAGGAAAGACTTGGCCTTGTGGAACACCAGATAAAAGAGCTTTTCAGGGATAAGGTCCCCTTTATTCCTCTTATCGGCGATTATATCATTTCAAGCGGCGGCAAACGCTTGCGGCCTCTTTTTCATCTCATAAGCGCTGATCTTGCAGGCTATGATGGCTTTGCCTCCATCGAGATAGCCAGCATAATTGAGTCTATCCATACCGCGTCTCTTCTGCACGACGATGTGGTTGATACCGCAGAAGTCAGACGCGGCAAGCCATCAGCCAACGCTCTCTGGGGCAACCAGATCGTGGTGCTGGTCGGAGACTTTCTCTATTCAAATGCACTTAGGGCCGCAGTCATGCAGAGGAACCAGAAGATCATGGAGGCTCTGTCCGGGGCGACCACGCGAATGACCGAAGGAGAGCTGCTGCAGCTGAACAGGGTGGGAGACCCTGACATAACCGAAGCAGAGTACCTCGACATCATTTCCGCAAAGACAGGCGCCCTCATTTCTGCTGCATGCAGGGTCGGTGCTATTCTTGGTGGTCTTTCTGAGGAGAAGGAACTTGCTCTCGCAACTTTTGGCATGAAAATCGGCATGGTATTTCAGATGGCGGATGATATCCTTGACTATATGGCAGAAGAGAAAGACCTGGGGAAAAAACTTTGCAAAGACCTCGAGGAAGGCAAAATAACACTCCCCCTGCTTCTGCTTCTTGCGGCCGCAGAGGAAAAGGACAAGTCGGAAATAAAAGGAATCATCAAGAACTTTACTGCAGAAGGCCTTAATAAGATCACAAGCCTGCTGAAGAAATACCGGTCCATTGAAGCGTCTCTGAGCAAGGCTCAAGGCCTTGTTGATGAGGCCAGAAATGAGCTTTCTCTCTTTTCTGACAGCAGGGCAAAGGATGCCCTGCTTGCTATTGCTGACTATTCGCTGCGCCGGGAGAAATAATGCACAGGATCGCGGAGCTCGCCAGGCAGACCATAGAGGAGTACGTTCGGACCGGCAAGACAATACCTCCTCCCGCGGACCTTTCTCCGGAGATGGCGGCCCGTGCAGGTGTATTCGTCTGTCTCAAGAAGCAGGGTGATCTCAGGGGATGCATCGGCACTTTTGAACCCTGCGCTGCTACCATTGCAGGGGAGGTCATCAGAAACGCCCTTGCCGCAGCAACGCAGGATCCGCGGTTTGAGGCCGTGCAGGAGGATGAACTGACAGAGATAGAATATTCAGTAGATGTCCTTTCGCCCCCGGAGAAGATAACGGATATAAAGGACCTTGACCCGAAAAAATTTGGCATAATCGTTGTTCAGGGGAAAAGGAGAGGCCTGCTCCTTCCTGACCTTGAGGGTGTTGATACGGTTGTGGAGCAGTTGAGAATAACGAAGATGAAGGCCGGGATCTGGACTGATGAAAACCTGGAGATCTTCCGGTTTACCGTAACACGATACAGGTGACTTTGCATGGAAGTCGTTCAGGGAAAAGTAAAGGAAGGCCCGGCAAAGGATTTTGCTGGCGCAATGCGCTATTTTGTGATAGCTGCCTTGCTTGCAGCTTTGTGCTTTGAGGGGTACTATATCTTTATGTTGAGGGCAACAATAAAGAAACAGACCGAGGATCTCAGAAATATTTCCGTGCAGCTTCAGCTTCTCAAAAACGAACGTGAAACCCTGAGCGAGGAGATCTCTTCGGCTAAGAAACAGGCAGGAGAAAAGGACAATGGAAATACCGGCCAAAGGTAATATCGGCGACGCAAGCCTTGCCAGGCTCCTGGTGCAGTTGAACCGGAACAGAAAAACAGGCACGCTGTCTCTCACTACCGCTTCATTTACAAAAAAAATATACCTTAACGGGGGAGATGTAATTTTTGCCTCGTCAACCTATGAGGATGACCGCCTGGGAGAAATGCTCCTGAAGGCAGGAAAGATTTCAGTTGAGCAGTATGACAAGTCGGTTGAGATACTGAAATCATCAAAGGAGAAGCGGCAGGGTGCAATCCTTGTGGAGCTGGGATATCTGACCCCAAAAGATCTCTTCTGGGGGGTCAAGTACCAGGTGAAGGAAATCATCCACAGCATGTTTATTATTGAAGAGGGCGATTACGAGTTCCTTGAGGGAGAGCTCCCGACGCTGGAGGTGATCACCTTGCGGATGAGCATCGGCAACCTGATCTATGCCGGTGCAAACAAGATCGTAAATTGGACGAGAATCAGAAAGGAAATGCCTCACACTGACTCTGTGCTGAAACTGAGCGAAGACCCTCTGAGCCTTTTCCAGGATATCGAACTAAGCCAGCAGGACAAGAAGATCCTCTCTTTAGTTGATGGCAGGAAGACCATAAAGGAGATTATTGACAGCTCCTGGATGGGGTCGTTTGAGGCCTTGAAGGTGCTTTACGTGCTCTGGTCAATCGGCATGGTTGAAGATCATAATTCAGCAGAGGCAAAAGCTGTCGGAGAAGAGGACAATACAAACGCTGAAGACGCTGTTACGCTAAATGATATCCTCACGCCGCTTTCTGAAGAGGATGAGATACTGCTCAGGAAAGTTAACGAGATCTATGCGCATATTGGCAGCATGACCCTTACAGAAATCCTTGAGGTGGATGGAAAAGCTGACAGCGAGACGATTAAAAGGAATTATTACCGTCTTGCAAAGGAGTTCCATCCGGACCGGTATTTCAGTTCCTCGGATCCGTCTGTCAAGATTAAGCTAACGACCATATTTGATTCGCTCACCAAGGCCTATAATACCCTGAAGGATGACAGGAAGCGTGATGAGTATTTTGCGTCGCTGCTTGGGCCCAAACAGGAAGAAGGCGTTCTTGATGTCGGCCTGCGCGCTGCTGAACAGTTCAGGGGAGGTGTGGCTGACTTCAAAAAAGGCGATTTCTGGGGTGCGATCGATAAGTTCAAATGGGCGACAAAGATGGAGCCGAAAAACGTCAATTACTGGAGCTACCTCTCCCTTGCCTACTCAAAGGTTCCGGGACGTGTCAAGGATGCTGAAGAGGCGCTGATCACTGCCATGAAACTTGACCCGTATAATGCTGAACTCCATTCCAATCTGGGACTTGTCTATATGAAGGCCGGGCTCAAAAAGCGGGCTCATGCTGCATTTCAGAAGGCGCTGAAGATAGACCCGAATAATGAAAAGGCAAAGAAGGGCCTGGAAAGCACAAAGGATTCACCGTGAGTCCTCTTGTCAGAGAGGATCACTTGGCATGCAAAAGCCTTTTCTTCGTAAAGGAAAACCTGCCAAGGCGAGATAAACTTATTTTCGCCTGAAGATGCCGCTTTTCCCGCCGGTCTTTTCGATCAGCATAATCTCAGAGATGACCATCTCCTTATCAACAGCCTTGCACATGTCATAGATCGTCAAGGCTGCTATTGATACTGCTGTCAGGGCCTCCATCTCCACGCCGGTCTGTCCGGTGATTTTTACGCGCGCCTCTATGACAATCCTGCTTTTATTTTGGTCCGGCGAAAAATCCACCTTTATGGAGGAAATGTTCAGGGGATGGCAGAGAGGGATAAGCTCTGAAGTCTTCTTTGCTGCCATGGTGCCTGCAACTCTCGCCACGCCGATCACATCGCCTTTCGCAATATTGTTCTCCTGGATGAGCTTAAGCGTTGCTTTTTTCATGGTCACAACTCCCCGGGCAACTGCCTCTCTCTGCGTCAGGGGCTTCTCTGATACATCGACCATCCTTGCCTTGCCACTGCTGTCAATATGGGTAAGTTTCTTCATCCGCCTATCCTGGACATAGGGCGCTTTTTCGAGTGATGAGTGACGAGTGATGAGTGATCAGGGACTATTGCATCCACAGGGCCCTTCCCATTAAGCTGGTGTTCTTTGGGTTTAACTTCAATTGACAGCCGGAGAAGTCGCGCTATCTCTTCGTCAGACGCTCCGCTCCTGAGCGCTGAGCGAAGATCGATCTCTGTCTCTGAAAAAAGGCATGGCCGGAGTTTCCCGTCTGATGTCAGCCTGAGCCGGTTGCAGTCTTTGCAGAAGTGGTGTGTCAGGGCGCTGATGAAGCCGATGACTCCCTTTGCACCTTTGAGGCGATAATATTTGGAAGGCCCATTTTTTCGAACGCGCACAGGAGAAAGCGGCCCCAGTGTTTCTATGATCTTCTTTATCTCGTCCGTTGTCATATATTTCTGGGGGCTCCAAAAATTTACTGACCCGGTAGGCATGCATTCAATAAAACGCACTTGATGATCAGAGTCGATGGTTATCCTGGCAAAGTCGAGAATTTCGTCCTCGTTCATGCCGCGAACAGGAACCATGTTTACCTTTATCGGCAGCAAACCGGCTTGCTCAGCTGCCTGCAGACCTTTTAATACGACATCAAGGTCCCCTCCTCGGGTTATCTCCCTGAACCTCTCGGGCCGGAGAGAATCGATGCTGACGTTAACCCTGTCAAGGCCTGCATGCGCAAGGCTTGCTGCATGGTGTGCCAGCAACAGCCCATTTGTCGTAAGGCTGAGGTCCTCTATCCCGCTGATCTTCTTGAGCTCTGAGACAAGAAATACAAGATTTTTTCTGACAAGCGGCTCCCCTCCGGTTAGCCTGATCTTTCTGACCCCGAGCCCGGCCGCAATCGTTGCCACCCTGATAATTTCCTCATAGCTGAGGATATCAGTATGCTCTGCAGGAGCAACACCTTCAGAAGGCATACAGTAGATGCACCGCAAATTGCATTTATCAGTAATCGAAATCCTCAGGTAGTCAATGACCCGGGAAAAACTGTCTTTCAGGGAGTTCATCTCTTTTTTTGCGGCTTCCTGTCCAACTCGGCAATCTTCTTTTTTGCAGCCTCGGCATCCTTTGAGTTCGGGTATTTTTCGAGCAGCTTATTAAGAATGATCTTGCCTGTCTTGGCATCGCCTATCTCTACAAATGCCGACCCCTGTTTAAGCATACCGCTGCTGGCCTTGTCACTGTCAGGATATTTTTTGAGCAAGGTCTCATAAGAAAGAATTGCACTTTCAAAATCCTTCTCATGGTAGTATGACTCTGCTATCCAGAACTGCGCATTGTCAGTAAGATCGGTCTTGGGATGGTCCCTGAGAAAGGCCTCAAACCTCTCCCTCGACTCTTTCCATTTGTTATCTTTAAAAAGCTGATATGCAGCATCATATGCCTTTGTCCTGCTGTCTGCAGCAGGTTCTGTTTTTTTGGCCTCCGGAACTGCAGGCTCGCTGCTGGCAGAATCTGCCTGCTTATTGGCTGCATCAGCAGCTTCTTTTAACGGCTCTTTTGACCTGCCTTCAAGAGAAGAAATCTTATCTTTTAAAATCCTTACCTGCGTTTCCAGGGCTGCGATCTGGGCCTTCAGAAGGTCTTTTTCTGATGCAGCTTCCTTAAGTGATTTCTCCGTGAAATACCTGTTCTCATCAAATCTTCCTCTGAGCTCCTGAAGCCCGCTTGATGTCGCGGTTACCTTAGAAAAAAGGTCCGCCTGACTTTCCTTCACAGCAGTGAAGGAGTCTTCCCTGACAACACCTGACGTCTTTTCCTTCAGAGAGTCGATCTCCTTCCGCGTTTCAAAGGTGCTTCGCTGCAGTTCGTGAAGATCGCTTCTCACCCGGTCAAAGTCATTGCCCGACACACAGGCTGACAGAAAAAGAACAATGAATAGAAAACCTATCTTTTTCACAACTACTTGCCCACCTTTACGAGGACCGTAAAATGAGCGCGTCTGTTTTTTGACCAGCAGTCTTCGGTCTGCTCCCTGCATACCGGCTTCTCTTCGCCAAAGCTGATCACATCTATCCTGCCTGAGGCAACTCCGAGGCTTACCAGATAATCCTTAACTGCCTTGGCCCTGCGGTCACCAAGCGCGAGGTTATATTCATTTGTGCCCCGTTCGTCGCAGTGGCCCTCAAGAGATAAACGGGCAGCAGTATTTTTTGACATCCACGTCGATACTGACTGGAGCGTCTGTTTATATTTCTCATGCACATCATATTTGTCGTAATCAAAGAGGATGTCGGAAAACATACTCTCTTTGCTCTCTGCATATTGCGCACCCTTGTCCATTACATTGACAGAATCGACCTTCCCGTCAAGCTGCTTCTCAGTTACCTTTTCCTGGTCTTTCTGCTGCGTTAAATCTTTCTGCTGTTGCTGCTGCTGTCCTGGGTCAGGCTGTATGACAGCTTTTTTTTGGCAAGAGACAAGTCCGAAGGCAATAATGAATAACACGGCGCTCACGACCATTAAACTTCTTACTTTCATCTGCATCCTCCTTAAGATCCTTGTTATTTAGTTTGGCGACCACGTCGGGGCATTGGAGCGAAGCCCCGGGGGGCTGACTTTTTTCTGGGTCTCTCCATTTGCCCTCATAATATATATCCCTTTTGTTCCGTCTCTGTCAGAAGAAAATGTTATATATCTGCCCTCAGGAGAAAAGGATGGGTCCTCATTGTTGCCGCTTTCTGTCAGCTGCACAAGCGCTGATCCGTCAGGCTTCACGATACAGATCTGGTTTTTCCCCCGTCTGCAGGAAAATACGATTCTGTCACCTGCAGGAGACCAGGCAGGAGAGGTATTATAGGAACCTTCAAAAGTGACTCTTCTGATATCACTTCCGTCAGCACGCATCATGTATATCTGCGGGCTCCCTCCGCGGTCAGATACAAATGCAATCTGGCTGCCGTCAGGGGATACAGCTGGCGAGACCTCGATACCCTGTGTAAAAGTAAGCTTCTTCATCGTCTCATCCTTAAGAGACAATACATAAATGTCAGGGGTCCCGTCTTTTGTTGAGGATAGGGTTATTGCATCACCCGTTGGGAGAAAGCTGCCGGCCATATTCGTACCTTTTGACGCGAATATCCTTCTTTCGGTCATTTTCCCAAAGTCTAACAGATAGATACCCCATTGTCTACCCCGCTCGGAGGAATAGACAATTTTTGTGCCGTCGGCTGACCAGTGCGGCGCGAGGACCAGCGATCCTTTCAACCCGAGCTTTCTTACCCTTTGACCATCCCAGTCCATGACATATATGCCTTTTTCTCTGTCATCTTCTGCAACAAAGGCAATCTTTGTCCTGAACATACCTGTCTGATTGGTAAACACCTTGTAGATGTCGTTCGAAATGTTATGCGCAAGCTGCCGAAGGAGGTCCTTGCTTGATTGATACTGTTTGCTGAGCATCTCTTTGCCTTCGAATACGTCATACACCGCAATATCTACTGACAGGCCCTGCGCTGCTGTCATCGTTCCCTTCACAACAGCTTCTATCCCAAGAGGCTTCCAGTTCTGCTGATTGAACTTCTGGGATATGGGCTCGATATACGATGCCTTGTCAATGCAGATGAACAGGCCGGTAAAGGTGAGATCGTCCCTGATAATATCGGCAATCTCCTTGCCTTGCGCACCTTGCAGATCATAGATGGCGATGGGGAGCTTCTTTGCCGAAGGAGAGGTTATGTCAATATAGACCTTGGCCTCGACTGCTGTGAAAAGTAAAACCTGAAACGTGAGGACTAAAACAGCATAAAAAACCACGTTACGCCATGCCCCGTGCCCCATGCCCTGTGCCCTGCGCCCTGCACTTTTATATATCACGGATAAAACCTCATGCCAATCTCCATCTCGTATGGGGGAGGCGTGACCGGAGAGGCTTTTATGATAGCCTGCTGCACTGATCGGTCAAAGAGAGGATTTCCGGATTTTTTTTCGACTTCCAGCACCTGTATGGTTCCGTCTTTCTGAATTCTTACATTTATGGTCATAAGTAAATCCTTTTCTGCCCAGTCAGGGTAATGCCATTGAGCCTTTATTTCCGCAACGATTCTGTCAGTATACGTTGCAGCCCCCTGTGATACACCAGCCCCAGTGCCCTGCACCGCGCTTTTAGGGGAACTCTTCCCCTGTGAACCGCTGATAGATGCAACCTTTCTGCGCAGATCGACCATGTCGTGCATCTTCTTTTTTGCCTTAAGTGCAGAGAGCTGATCTGCAAGCCGCTTCGCATCGGCCTTTGAATCTTTTACCGTCTTTTCCGTCGGTGCCGTCTGCTCTGTATCCCTGACGTTACGTTCTCCCATGTCCGCGCTCTTGTCAATGATTTTTTCTCTGGCTGCTCCCTGAGAAGAACGTATGGGGCCGACAAGACTTACTTCATAGGGAGACGGCATGATAACACCCTTGGAATGCCTGAGAATAAGCGCTGCAATAAGAAAAAAAGTGAGGTGGAGAGCAACAGAGAGGACAGCTGTTGCCTGAAGACTCGGACCTCTCATTTCAGGTCAAGCTTCGGTTCTGTAATCATCCCGAGTTTTTCTATTCCAGCCTCCTTGATCTCACCCATCACCTCAACCACCAGACCATAGGGGACGTCTTTATCTGCCTTAAGAAATACATTTGGGTTCAGCTTGCTTATGGCTTCGAGCTTCTGCTTCATCTCTGCCATTGAAACCGGCGTGTCATTCATATAAACAGTCCGGTCCCGCTTTATGACGAGAGATATTCTCTCATCAGGCGGGAGTTCCTTCCCTTTTGCCTTGGGCAGGTTCACGTCGACCCCCTGCTGCATAAGCGGAGCAGTCACCATGAAGATGACGAGAAGCACCAGCATGACGTCAACAAAGGGCGTCACATTGATCTCCGAAAGTACGGTTCTGTTCCTGTTTGTCTTCATCCGGCGGTTTTTGAAAAAAGTTCAAGGAGGTCTTCCGAGAAATCCTCCATCTCTATAATCATTTTCCTGGACATGCTGAGATAATAGTTATACGCAATAACAGCCGGGATAGCTGCTGCCAGACCAACCGCAGTTGCGATAAGCGCTTCGGCAATGCCCGGGGCAACAACCGCAAGGGAGGCTGATCCTGCTGAGCCGATACCATGGAATGCATTCATGATTCCCCAGACCGTTCCGAACAGACCTATAAAAGGAGCTGTTGAACCTGTTGTTGCAAGGAAGTTAAGGTATTTTTCGAGCTTTACTGACTCAAGGGTTTCATATCTCCTGAGAAGACGCTTTATCTCATTTTTGTCCTTCTTTGCGTCATCCGTATATACCGCCTTAAAGACGTTTGCAATAGGACTGAGTGTTAGACTCCGTGTTGCCTGAAAAAGTGATTTAGGGTCACGGTTCGAGCGGTATACGCGCTGGAACTGGTCGGACTCCTTGTTTGCCCTCAAAAAATACTTCTGTTTAAAAAAGATGATCGCCCAGGAGATTACAGAAAATGACATAAGAATGAGCAGAACAGCCTTAACAATATATCCTGCATTAAGAATAAGCTGTATAACGGAATTATTCATGTATGCCCCTTACAGTTTTAAAGAATTTAATGAATTCATCGCCAAAAGTCAAATTAAGAAATATTAACTTTTTTAATGAAATTAAACCATAAATTAAATGAAATGTTTCTGTTATAATAACTCCCCTGGAGAGGTGGCCGAGCGGTTGAAGGCGACGGTCTTGAAAATCGTTGTAGGGGCGACTCTACCGTGAGTTCGAATCTCACCCTCTCCGCCATTTCCTTCCCCTCCATGCTTCGCTCGACACCCTGAGATAAATTCGGCAGCGCGCACCTGAATTTTTGTCTATTGTGAGAGGCTTTAATTAGCGGTATAATCTGAGCAGGATAATGAAAGGGAGGGTCTTATGCCGGAAGAAGATGTCCTGAGATTCATCGCAAAAAATGGAGAGAATATTACACTCAGGCTTGCCGGGTGCGAGGATGCCGAAGAGATCATAAGCGTGATCAAGACCAATGCACCTGACCGGAGCTATGTGCTGATGGAGCATTACGGCACAAAATCTGATTCAGTCAAAAAATACATCTGCAGCATGGACTTTGAGAAGAATCTGCTGATTGTTGCGATTACGGACAAGGCTGTAGTTGGCGCTTTGTCCGGCATCCAGATGGATGGCGGCAAAAGACCTCAGACAGCACATATTTTAAATATAGGGCTCCATATCATACCTGCATATCGCGGCCTCGGTATCGGCTCGCAGATGCTTGACTATGCAATCGACTGGGCAGCGGAGCGAAAATTCAAGAAATTAGAGGCCAACATCTTTACAACAAACAAGAAGTCCCTTCATCTTTTCGAGCGGGCAGGGTTTATTGAAGAGGGCATGCGGCACAAAAGAATTCGTATAGGCAATCAATATATTGATGAAGTGCTTATTGGAAAGGTCTTGTAGTATTACTGGTCTGCAGTTGAAAGGATATCTGACAGGATTGCAAACTCCGCGATGCTCAAAGTCTCTGGTCTGCGCTGAGGATCGATGCCGGCATGTATCAATATATCCTTGATGTCCCTGAAGGCCTTCAGGGAATTGGACAGGGTCTTTCTCCTCTGTGAGAATGCCGTTTTAACCACTCGCGTGAAAAGCGCTTCGTCCTGTACGGAAACGGCGGGATACTTCCGTAGCCTCATATGGATCACTGCCGAGTCAACCTTGGGCACAGGTTTGAAGGCTTCTTTGGGGATAATGAACATAAGCTCAGGCTCGGCACGAAATTGCACCATAATCGAGAGCACTCCATAATCTTTTGTGCCCGGCCCTGCCACGATCCTCTCAGCCACCTCTTTCTGTATGGTAAGGGTCATGGACTCCACTGATCTGCGCGCGTCAATAAGTCTGAAGATGATTGGTGTGGTGATGTAGTAGGGTATGTTCGCCACAACCTTGAAACGGTCGATCCGTTCAAAGGGATAATTGAGTGCATCGCCTAAAACAAGATCGATATTATTGCAGTCCTTCAGTTCTTCGGTAAGCTTATGGTACAGATAAGGGTCAAGTTCGATGGCAATAACCTTCTTAACCCTTTCGGCCAGGAGCCTTGTAAGCCTTCCCGGCCCGGGACCTATCTCGAGCACTGTGTCCGTATCAGAAAGATTCGCTGACCGTATTATATTAAGAAGAATAGAAGGATCAAAAAGAAAATTTTGACCGAGATGCTTCCTGGCCATCAGAGTTTTAATCTCGCAGCAAGCTTGATTGCCTCAATCATGCTCGAAGGTTTGGCAATACCCTGCCATGCTATATCATAGGCAGTGCCGTGATCAGGAGAGGTTCTGATGATCGGCAAGCCAATCGTCACATTTACGCCGGTATCAAAGCAGACCATCTTCAGGGGGATAAGGCCCTGGTCATGATACATGCTGACAATGATGTCAACATCTCCTTTATATGCCTTGTTAAATATGGTGTCTGGCGGGTAGGGGCCGGTGACAGGGAGGCCCTCTTTTTTCGCATCCTCAATTGCCGGAGAGATCGCTTCAATTTCCTCTCTGCCGAAAATACCGGCTTCGCCTGCATGGGGATTCAGGCCTGCAACCGCAATTCTCGGGCTGCTTATCCCCATCATGTCGCACGCCTTTTTCGCCAGCCTTATGGTTTTTAAAACAGCATTTTTTGTAATGAGTTGAGGCACATTTTTAATAGCCGTATGAATGGTAACCAGGATAACCCTCAAGGGCCCGCCTGCAAGCATCATGGCATACTCTGTTGTATTGGTAAGTTCAGCTAACATCTCTGTGTGACCATGCCATTTCTGGCCTGCCATCTTCAGGGCCTCTTTTGATATCGGCGCGGTTACTATTGCATCAATCTGCTTGTCCCTTGCAAGCTCAACAGCCTTTTTTATATAGCTGGTGCAAGCCCTGCCGCCCTCTGCTGAGGGTCCGCCTTTTTGGAAGTTTCTCAATTCTCCGGTTTCTATAATTCTCACGGTCCCCGGAGATGGATACGTATCAGAAAGGGACCGAACAGGCACAAGATTAAAAGAGGCATTGCAGACCTGCAGGGCCTCCCTCATTACAGATTGATCGCCGATCACGATCGGGTGGCAGGTGGTCTGGATCTCAGGATTTCTAAGAGCGTTGACAATGACCTCAGGTCCTATACCTGCCGGGTCTCCCATTGTTATTGCGATTGTTTTCATCATAACGGATAATCCCCTCCATGGCCAGGACAGACAAAAACCTTCCTGCCATATGTTATTCGCCGATTATTTTAACCAGTACGCGTTTTTTTCTTCTGCCGTCGAATTCTCCGTAGAAGATCTGCTCCCATGGTCCGAAGTCGAGTTTCCCGTTTGTGATCGCAACGACAACATCCCTGCCCATGATCTGACGCTTCAGATGGCCGTCTGCATTGTCCTCTCCTGAGTTGTGGCAGTATTGGGAAACAGGCTCATGCGGCGCAAGCTTTTCGAGCCACGTATCAAAATCATGAAGAAGCCCTGACTCATTATCATTGATAAATACGGATGCGGTGATATGCATGGCATTCACCAGCACAAGCCCTTCTTTGATACCGCTTTCTCTCAGACATTCCTCAACTTTTGGGGTGATATTGATAAAAGCCCTGCGCGTCGGAATGTCAAACCAGAGTTCTTTTCTGAAGCTCTTCATGAGTTACATCATAGCAACTCCTCCAGGTAACTACAATACAGTTGTGCTGCTACTACATCGCTGATTTCTTTAAGAATAAAATGAAGTTATCTGTATAACATCTTAAACTTAAAGAATAATATTGACTTTTCTGGCAACCAATGGTTTAATTTTCCTATGAAATCTCCCTTCAGCCGCTTAAGAGATGAGTGGAGGCCTTCAGTTTTGGCTGTGGATGATCTCCAGCCAAACCTGGAACTGATGGAGGCTGTATTCGAAAAGGCAGGTTTTCAGGTTTATTCTGCTCTCAATGCAGATGCGGCCCTCGACATCTATGCCAAGGAACGTATCGATATTGCAGTGCTCGATGTCATGATGCCCGGCATGAATGGTTTTGAGCTCTGCAGAAGGCTTAAGCATTTCTCAGAAAAAGAATTCATTCCTGTTGTCCTCGTAACAGCACTCAATGACAGGAAAAGCAGGATTACCGGACTTGAGGCAGGAGCTGACGATTTTATCACCAAGCCTTTTAACACCCAGGAACTGTTAGCCAAGATTCGCTCGCTGCTCAAGTTAAAAGAGCTTCATGAGCAGCTTGACCATTCAGAAAATATCATCTTCAGCCTCGTCCTCACCCTGGAGGCAAGGGATCACTACACAAAGGGCCACTCAACACGGGTTGGGGATCTTTCCTCGGAGTTTGGTGCATTTCTCGGTTTTCCGTCCAGAGATCAGGCAGTCCTCAAAAAAGCCGGGGTTCTCCATGACATCGGCAAGATGGCGCTGAGCGAGGCAATCCTGAAGAAACCCTCCGGTCTGACATGCGAAGAGGCTGAGGAGATCAGAAGACATCCGACGCTCGGAGAAGACATATGCAAACCTCTGAAGTCCCTGCGCGAAATACTGCCGGGAATCCGGCACCATCATGAACGATGGGATGGCTTGGGATTTCCTGATAATCTTAGCGGCAACTCGATTCCGCTCATGGCAAGGATACTTTCGATCCTCGATGCCTTCGATGCCATGGTCTCGATCCGGCCTTATCGCGGCAAAAGGTCTATGGACGACGCTATTTCCATTATGGAGAACGAGAGACTATCCGGTCAGTGGGACCCGGAACTGACTGACATATTTATCCGCATGATGCGGGTTATGGCAAAGGGAAATTATAGTTATGCTTAGGATAGCGATAGCAGGGGGCGGGATCGGTGGAAGTGCGCTCATATCTCTGCTGCGGGCTGACGCGAACACTCAACTGGTCGGCGTTTTTGATAAGAAGACTGAGTCCCCGGGCATTGTGCTGGCAAGAAAATGGAACATCCCCATCTTTTCTCGGCTTGAGGACCTTGTGAAGGCCGATCCCGAACTCGTGATAAATGTGATGGGAGATGTTGACAGCAGCAATCAGATCAGAGAGGCCTTCAACCAGAAGATCGAGGTGGTCGAAGGAGTCGGAGCACGTTTTCTCTGGGAGATCATTGAGAAGCAGAAACGGGCAAAGATAGAGACGATCAAGACAACGGCTGACCAGAAGATCCTCCATAACCTTGCGATGAAACTCGGCTCAGCCGACTCGCTCAAGGGGTTCTTTGATCTGATTCTTGCAAAGACCCTTGACATCGCTGATGCTCCCGTCGGCTGTATCGCTCTGCAGCGAAGCCGCCAGATGAGGATGATATCGTCAAAAGGGCTGAGCAAAAAGTTTATTGAGAGTGCCTCCTGGAGTACCATGCCCAAGGGTGTCATGGAAGGGCTTTTTCATAAAAAGGATTTCTGTGAAATCCCTGATATATCAAAAGCTTCTGACCTGGAAAATCCTTCACTGCTCGCCGAAAAGATAAAGTCTGTCCTGGTCTGCCCTATTACCCTGAGGGGTGAGATTGCCGGGGCCATTTATATTTTTGACTTTAAACCAAGGCAATACTCTGAACGGCAGAAAAACTCACTCGCGCTGGTAACAGGCATTGTCAGTCTCACCATTGACCGATTTGCTCTAATGAAGGGTGTCGAAGAATACAAATTGAGGTTTGCGGGCCTCTCCGGCGCATCGCATGACGCAGTGCTCATCACTGATTCGAACGGTCTTATCATCTCGTGCAATGACGTGGCTGCAACTATGCTCGGATATACCAAAGACGAGCTTGCAGGTAAAACCATGCTATCGCTCATAAAAAATGCTGATTCAGATCTCCTTCTGAAAAAGTTGGCAGGCAAGAGAATCAATATTATAGCTCAGGAGACAGTAATAGCCGATGCAGACGGCAGCGACATTGAAGCCAGGCTCAATGCAGTCGTTCTGAAGGACAAGATGCAGCATGTCCTGGGAACAATCTATGTGATCAGGAGCCTGAAAGAAGAGATAGAACTGAAGACAGCGATCGAAAAAAAGAGCTTTGCGTTTGAGGAGCTGAGCCAGAACCTTGAGAAAAAGGTCCTTGAAAGGACTGAGGAGCTTGAAAAGACAAATCGTGAACTTGAGAGGCTGAACCAGATCAAGGGCAGATTTATTGCCAACACCAGTCATGAACTCAGAACGCCGCTCAACTCGATCCTCGGCTTTTCTGATGTGCTCCTCGAAAAAACATTCGGTCAGCTCAACGACAGCCAGGAGCGGTATATCAAAAATATTCATGCTGCAGGCAAGCATCTGCTCGAACTGATCAATAATGTTCTGGACATAGCAAAGATCGATGCCGGTAAATACGAGATTATGTATGAATCATTCCGCGTTAGGGACTTTATCTGGGAAGTGATCTCGATCATGAAGCCTCTTGCAGAGAAAAAGTCCATCGAGATATCTGAGCTGATCAATAATGATGTGGATTTCATTACCGCAGATAGGGTGAAGATCAAACAGATTCTGTACAATCTCCTGTCAAATGCGATCAAGTTCACGCCTGAGGGCGGCAAGGTCGGCGTAAGAGTTGCCTATGACGATGGCCCTGTTGATCCCTCTGCGCTGACACTTTCTGACAGCGATCTGCTGAAGTTTTCTGTCTGGGATACCGGTGTCGGCATAGGACCCGGAGACAAGGAAAGGATCTTTGACGAATTTGAGCAGGCCGATACTACACTCTCAAGAGAATATGGCGGTGCGGGTCTTGGGCTGGCACTTTCGAAAAAACTTGTCGAACTCCACGGAGGCACGATCTGTGTCGAGAGCAGCCTGGGAAGGGGCAGCACCTTTATCTTCACCGTGCCGGTCACCTCTGTTGCTGAACCAACAGTACCGGAGGAATCCGAGGCTATAAGCCTCACCTTCCCCTGGGTAAAAGATGAGGCACCTCTGCTGCTTGTGGTGGAGGATGATGCTGCTACGGCAGAACTCCTGACGCTCCATCTTTCACAGGCAGGATATAAGGTTGCTCATGCGTACAACGGCGAAGAAGCGATAGAAAAGGCCAGAAGCATGGCACCGTTCGCCATTACCCTTGATGTCATGCTTCCGAAAAAGGACGGCTGGGAAGTACTGCAGACGCTCAAGAGCGATCCGCAGACAGCAGACATCCCTGTCATAATCCATTCTATCGTTGACAACAAGGAGCTTGCCTTTGCGCTTGGCGCCACTGACTATCTCATGAAGCCGCTTGATAAAGAAGCCCTGCTGTCCAAGCTCGACGAGATTAATATGGCATTGGGCAAGGTTGTTCTTCCCTCCTCAATTCTGATCATTGAAGAGGAAGAAAGCGTCACGAATTACTTCAAGGAGATCTTTGAGCCTCAGGGGTATCTTATCTATACGGCTGCTGAGGGCAGGAGGGGAATTGATCTGGCAATTACGCTTCGGCCAAGCATTATTTTTATGGACTTCAGTCTCAGCGACATGCTCAGCTTTGATGCCATTCAGGAGCTAAAAGAGAACCCTTACACCAAGAACACCCCGATCTTTATCCTCACAGAGCGCGACATATCGGTTGAAGACCGAATGTCACTCATGGGCAAGATCGAGCGCATTGTGCGCAAGCATGCCTTTGACACTAAAGAGATGATCGATCATATCAAGGAACTCGAGATCCTCTACCCCAAGCGGGCGGGATTGATCGATGAGCTTACAGGAGTGTTCAGCCACCGCTATTTCCAGATCCGGCTTGCTCAGGAAGTGGAGGGCGCAACACGGTACAAGCTGCCACTGAACCTCGTGCTCCTTGATATCGACTACTTCGGCAACTATGTTGAAAAGAACGGGGAATTTCAGGGCAATATCGTCTTAAAGAAGGTCTCAGAACTCCTGCGGAAAAACATCCGCGGCTCAGATGTTGTGGTACGTTATGGCGGTGATTCCTTTGCGGTGATTCTTCCCAACACCATAATATCGGCGGGCCTGTCGCTCAGCAACAGGTTCAATGCTATCATCAAGAACTATCCCTTTGCCCATGAGGAAGGACAGCCCAAGGGTAAGGTCACGGCAAGTGTCGGCATTGTCTTTCTTGACGGACAATCAACGGAAGAACTGATCCTCTGTGCGGAAAAGGCACTTGCAAACGCAATCAGGAAAGGCGGAGACAGGGTAGAGGTCTATTCACAGGAGCAGCATGAAGCAGAACAGGTCGGACCATAACGATTATTATGACATACTGCTGACCCCGATAGGGACGCTCTATCTTATCTTCAGATCTTCAGTTCTGATCGGAATTTCATTCGAAAAACCTCTCGCAATCATACCGAAGCAGACAAGTGGCTCAGCTGCAGCGAAGAAAGAACTCTCAGAATATTTTGATCAGGGCAGAAGGGATTTCAGTTTTCAGACAGTCTTTATTGAAGGAACGGAGTTCGAGCAGGCTGTATGGGAGGCCCTGAAAGAAATCCCTTATGGTGAGACACGCACATACAAATGGATAGCAGACAAGATCGGGAAACCTCACGCTTCAAGGGCTGTGGGCAATGCCCTTGGCAAAAATCCCTTACCCATTGCCTTCCCCTGCCACAGGATCATTGAGTCTGACGGCTCTATCGGTGGATATACACCAGGAGTGGATATTAAGCGTCGGCTCCTTGAGATCGAGTATTACAGAAGGCTCTCCAAGACATAAACATAGACCTCCTGTTTATACGACCATTAATTTTCGCACAACTGCAAACAGGGCAGTCATATTTGCATTTCTGCAAACGATTCGGGAGTAGGAATCCTTTAAAAACAAGATATTATCTATTGGCATGAAGCCTGCATATATACAAGCGAGATCAACAAGAGGAGGATTAAGGAAATGAAAAACAACGGAATGGCAAAAAAGGGATTATACATCGGAGCAGGGGCAGGACTGATGCTGTTTGCGATCAT
>JACRHC010000076.1 GCA_016217675.1 Nitrospirota bacterium | reverse complement strand
CGTTTGTAATACTTGCCGCGAACAGCTTTTGAATAATCAAAATTATATTCAGGGCGTAATTCATCACTGATTCTCTTTTCTTTAGCTTTCATGTCGTTTCCTTTCGCGCGCCGTTGCAAGCCTCGCGCTGATAATTCGTATAGTTTTCCCTCTCTCCGTATGCGCAACTATGAGCAGACGTTTATGAGAGGAGTATCCTACGGTCACAAGCCTTTGCTCGTCATTCGAGTGGTCCGGGTCGTCAAAAGTCGCCGATAAGGGGTCATAAAATACCGTCACAGCTTCATCAAATGACACGTTATGCTTTTTTAGGTTCTTTTTTGCCTTTTCCCTGTCCCATTCGAACTGCATGTTTCAATTTTATCATAATGTTGCAAATTTCGGTGTCAACCGCACTGCCTGAAGGCTTTTCAATGAGAAATCATTTGGCCATATTGAATGATTATGCTTTCACTTCTTGTGGCAGTCGATACAGAGAGGATCAGAGGTCATCTGGGTCTTCTGCTCGTCACCTTTCTTAACCTGACCCATGCCGTGACATTTGAAACAGTCTTTATATCCGAGGGCCTCATGCATCTTCCGCATCTTCGGGTTCTTGCTGTGGCATTCGTTGCAGGCTTCCACAGACAGGGATGTCATGCAAAGAAATAGGGAGACAGTCATGATCAAAGCGGTAAGTATCTTCATACTTTTATTCTGCGTTTTATATAATCAGGCGTCTATGATAAAGGTCATACGTCCAGGCATGAGGAGAGACGCCTGACGATCTCTTCATTGGCCGCAGGGAAATCGTAAGCACAAAGGTCATCAAGCAGGACCCATCTCACCTCATCATGCACATGGGGCGTGATATCACCTGATATATGCAGGACGCGGTATGCGAGCAGTTCTACCGACAGATGCTCGTAGTCGTATCTGCTTGAGCAGATAAAATCCTGCACCTCGGTCTCGATATCCAGTTCCTCATGGAGCTCTCTTTTCAGCGCCTCTTCTGCTGTCTCGCCTGAGTCTATCTTGCCTCCCGGAAACTCCCATTTGCCTGCCAGAATATCTCCCTGACGCCGCTTCGCGATCAGCACCTTACCGTCCTTCTCGATCACAGCCGCAACGACCTTCACCGGGGTTTGCTTTTTCATTTTCATCGCTTTATTGTAAATCATATGTCAGATGAAATGAGATGTATTGAACGTATTCGAACGAGGGGATTAACCGCGCAGACGATCAGAAGTTTCCAAAAGCTTATGTACCAGCATTATCTTGAACATCAGCGGCCAATGCCCTGGCGCAAAACAAGAAACACCTATCACATACTCCTCTCTGAAGTGATGCTTCAGCAGACACAGGTGGAGCGGGTGCTGGTCAAATATCGCGAGTTCATCAGGGCCTTTCCAAACTTTTCGAGGCTCGCAAAGGCGCCGCTTGCTGAAGTCCTCAGGGTATGGCAAGGCATGGGATACAACCGGCGGGCAATAAACCTCAAAAAACTGGCAGAGCTTATTGTCCATGAATATCAGGGTAAGCTTCCCCTGGTCCCGGAAGAACTGATCAAGCTGCCGGGCATAGGCAAATATTCGGCTTCAGCCATATACACCTTTGCGACCAATAAACCGGCCTGCTTCATCGAGACCAATATCAGGAGGGTATACATCCATTTCTTCTTTGGAGACAGGGAGGGCATCCGGGACGAAGAGATCATGCCGCTCGTCGAAAAGACGATGGACAGGGCAAAACCGAGGGAGTGGTACTATGCGCTGATGGACTATGGGGTTCAGCTGAAAAAAGAGGTGGAGAACCCGAACCGCAGAAGCGCTCACTACGCGAAACAGTCAAAGTTCGAGGGCTCGGACCGCCAGGTGCGCGGCATGATCCTGAAGACCCTGCTCCATTCATCCGGCATAACAAAGAGTTCGCTCGGGAAGAAAATGGCAAGAGTTCCGGAGAATTTCGACCAGATCGTTGATGGACTGATCGCCGAAGGGTTCTTAAAGAAAACAGGCAGCAAGCTCTCGATCCCCTGACAGGCCGACATCTCCGTAGATCGTAACGACAATGCAGTATTCAGTGCTATTTTTTTTCATGCACGATCTTCCACATGATCATTTTCTGAGCTTCCTTCTCCGGCAATACCTTCCGGAGTTCCAGATACGACTGAACCATCCTCCTCTTGTCTGCCTCTGAAAGGCCCACTTCGTCCATCCTTTCAGTAAGCAGTTTGGTCCCCTCGTCCGGTGCAGCTGACCTGGCAACTGATGGATCTCCTGCCTTTTCTTCCGGCTTTATTTCCTTCTCCTTCAAACGCTCCTGCTTCGCTTCAGCCGGGGCCTGAATATGCTCTTTTACGGCCTTCCCGGCTCCCTCTATTGGTGCTGCAAGCTCCTCACAGAGGGCCTCAGCTTCGCTGGACTGCGCTGCGCTCTTGTTCCGGTTGTCGTCTGTTTCCGCATCGTCCACCGGTACCGGATAGTACCCTTTGAAGGGTTCGTCAGCAACCCGGACAGGCTTGATGACCCTGACTTTTGCAAGAGGCGAGGCAGGTCTGGTCTTGGGTATGCTGTTTAAGGCAGCCTTGTTCTGAGGCGCAGTCTCACTTTTTATTTTTTCAGACTGTCTGCCAGACAGCAGGAAAGAGAGAACGATCGCAAGAAGAACAATAACAGGGACCGCTAACAGCACAATCTGTTTCAACAAAAGGAACTGTCTGAGACGAATCTTCATGATACATGCCTTCTCACTTTTACTTATCGGCAATTATCGCGACGTTATTAAGTGCGGACTGCAAAAAAGCGGCATCAGAAATGGCTTTGTTCGCCTCTGCAGTTAAAAAGGGGCTGGCAGTACCGGCAATGAGGTCAGACGGTTTCCGGCAAATAATTCATCTGCCTGATTGCCTTGTCTAATGTTCTGTATTAGACTGTCATTGTGGATGAATTACTGAAACAGATCACTCTTTTGAACAACAGCCTTTCGCGCATCGCAGATTCTCTCGTCCCGTCTTTTGACGCCTCAGTCCTTGACCGCTTCAAGGCATTCAAATGCTGGTCGCGCAACGATCAGCTTGAACTGAAAGGCATTGACGCACCCGATCCTGTAACCTTTGCTGAAATTGTCGGCATTGATGAATTGATCAACGACCTGAGAGAAAATACCGAGCAGTTCCTGGAAGATCTGCCCTGTAACAATGCACTTCTGTACGGACCTCGGGGGACCGGCAAGTCATCAATAGTCAAGGCGCTCCTGAATGCTTATGCAGACAGGGACCTCAGGATGATCGAAATGCCAAGGGATACACTGTTCCATGTCTTTGATATAGCAGACATCGTCAGAAACCGGAGAGAGAAGTTCATCATCTTCTGCGATGACCTCACCTTTGAAGAGGATGAAAAGTCTTACCGTCATATAAAGACCGTGCTCGAAGGCGGTCTTGAGACAAGACCGTCAAATATGCTCATCTATGCCACATCGAACCGCAGGCATCTCATGCCCGAAAAGGTCGCAGAAAACCAGCGTGATCCCATGGCAGAGCTTCACCCTGAAGAGGCGATGGAAGAAAAGATCTCTCTGAGCGATCGCTTCGGCCTGAGGCTCGGTTTCCAGTATTTTGATTTTGACATCTATTTTGACATTGTCAGGAATTATGCAAAGATCAGGGGGCTCAGGGTCGCGATCGAAGACCTCAGGCAGCAGGCAATGCAATGGTCCATCTCCCAGGGCAGTTTCTCGGGCAGGACAGCACGCCAGTTCATCGATAGCCTGGAAGGAAGGCTCAGAAAAAAAAGATGGAAAAGATAACTCCATCCGGACAGAGCGGAATTCGCTTTCTCATCTTTTTGATCGCTATTCTGGTAATGCTAACAATCGGCCGCTCCACCTGGAACAGTACAGGCCAGGAGCAGACCATTCTGATCTGGCCTGAAATAACACTCAAACTTATTGTCAGCGGCCTGAAACAGCCAACTCATATAACGCATGCAGGAGATGGCAGCAAAAGGCTTTTTGTCACAGAGCAGAGGGGAAGGATCCTGCTGATAAAGGGCGGCAATGTCAGCCCAAGGCCTTTTCTGGATATTGCCGACCGGGTAAGCTGCTGCGGAGAACGGGGCCTGCTGAGTATTGTATTCCCTCCCGGTTATGCCAAAAGGAACTATTTTTATCTGAACTATACAGACAGGTCAGGCGATACGGTAGTTGCCCGATATCACCTCACAAAGGATCCGGACAGGGCTGATCCAAAAAGCGAAGAGATCGTTCTTACGATCAAACAGCCTTACTCAAACCACAACGGCGGCCAGATGGCCTTTGGCCCGGACGGTTATTTGTATATCGGCATGGGCGATGGAGGCTCTGCAGGAGACCCGCAGAATAACGCACAGAACCCTGCATCTCTCCTTGGCAAGATGCTCAGAATAGACGTCGAGTCCGGAAAGAGGCCTTACTCAATCCCGCCGGACAATCCTTTCCTGCAAAACAGGGCTTACAGACCGGAGATATGGGCTATGGGCCTGCGAAACCCCTGGCGCTTCTCCTTTGACAAAAAGACGGGAGATCTCTATATTGCCGATGTCGGCCAGAATAACTATGAAGAGATCGATTTTGAGCCAAAAGGGAGCAAAGGCGGCAGAAACTATGGATGGAATATTATGGAAGGCCTCCAGTGTTATAAGACAGAGAACTGCAACAGAAAGGGGCTCTCTCTGCCTGTCACCGTATATGACCATGACAAAGGCTGCTCAGTGACCGGCGGCCTGGTATACCGCGGGAGCAGGTTCCCCAGGATGCAGGGCATCTATTTTTACGGGGATTACTGCTCAGGCCGCATTTGGGGGTTAAGACATACAGGCGAAGAATGGATGCACAGGGAACTCAGGGACTCGGGTCTTTCTGTCTCGACCTTTGGAGAAGACGAGGCAGGCGAGGTCTTCGTAGCAGATTACGGAAAAGGTAACATCTACAGAATAGAGACGCAGTAAGGGCAGGCCCCTGTATCTGCCCTGATTTTGGCTGACCTGCCTTATTTGGGCAATCAAAGTGGGTAGCCCCAACAGGCATATTAATGGCCCATGTCGTGTCCCATCGCGTGATGCATCATCTGCAGTCGTGCAGGGCTTATTTTCAGAAATGCTTCCACTGAAAACGGCATAGCGCCGTATACAGACCTCAGTTCTTTTTCAACAGGATAGATTGTGCCCATCGCGCCAAGGGAGACCGAAACATTCTTGCCGTAGTATATATCCCTTGATATGCCGAGAGATATGGCCTTAACGGAAAAGAGCTGGTGCGCCTCAGCTCCCAGGCCCAGTTCTTCTCCGGTCTTACTGACATGCTCAAGCCTTGTAAAATATGACATCTTCCCGACACCGTAATCCGCCTCAAACAGAAAGGCATTCTGCGCCTTGCCCGTATTCGGCTTATTCATTCCCCATACAAGGGACGCAGCAAGATTGCGCTCAGCATCGAGCTGATGCGACCAGACCGCTGAGGCGGTTGTTCTCTGGACATTGACATCCGGTTCGTGACTTTCCGGGCTTTTGATATACCCATACGACACCTGAAGGGCCAGATCAGGCGAGGGGTTCATGGAAAGACGGATACTTGCAGAATTGAAGCGAGGCCTGTCTATGTTATAACGGTCTTCGTCAGGCTCTCTTCCATTAAACAGCGAGGCATCGAGCTTGAACTGTTTATAATAAATACCCGCTGTCATAACTCCGAAAGTGACATGGGATGAGTCCTGCCAGTGATGGCCCAAGGGGGCGTCCGGGTTGTTCTGTGAAGAAGGCCTGTGGAGATAGACAGGCGGTCCAAGCGCCGGTTCTCCCGGAAGTCCGAAATAGAGGAAGCCACCCGAGTCCTCGCCTATGGACCTGCTGTAAGCAACTGACAACTCGCCGAACAGATCATGCGGATGCTGGCGGTCGACCAGGCTCTTGCCCTTCCAGGTCTCACCGCTCTGAAACAGCAGAGGATATCCCATGCCCCCCTCTGTCACGAGATCGAGGGAGGACATACCCCTCAGCATGATCTGTCCCCTGTCCCCGAAATCACGTTTTGCCATGACCATCAGCCAGTTCGGCGCATCGAACTTCTCATTACCCCGCGTCCCGTCATTCCCGGCGTCCTGGTTTGTGTACCTCAGGAACAGGTTTCCGTGGAGCATGTAACTCCAGCTGCCGGACCTGAAGTGTATGGCATGCATGGGGGTCGAATCAGGAAGCCAGCTCGTGCCGGACCCGTCCCGCTGCATAGGCAGACCGGGGAACAGGGCGCTTTGCATGTCCATCGGAGGGTCCTGCGCAAAACTCACCGAACCATAAAATAAAAAAAAGACAATCAGGAACTTACTTCGCATATCTCGAGTGCTCCTTTCTGTTTTCTCCTATCAATTTACAGGAAACAAAACAGACTTTCAAGACAGAGCCCTTCAGACTCTTGCACTCTGGTTCCGGTGTCCATGGTATCCTAATAATAGCCTTGTATAACAGGAGCCCGACCATACATGAAACATATCAGATGCTGGGAATATAAGAAATGCGGCAGAGAGCTTGGCGGCGAGCATGCCGAAGAATTCGGCTATTGCCCGGCTGCTCTCGCACCGGACAATAACTGCTGGCTTATCGCAGGCACCATGTGCAGCGGCACGATAGAAGGCACCTATGCCCGGAAGATCGATACCTGCATCATCTGCGGGTACTACAACAAGATGCAGGATTACCATGCCAGGCGGCCGCGCAACCGCTTTTTTCTTTTCGGCCAGTATCTCTGCAGCCAGGGCATCATCAACGGCGATCATGTAGTGCAGGCACGGGCCTTACAGTTAAGAAATAACCAGAAAATCGGCGTTCTTGCCAAGAGCAAAGGCATGCTCACCGGTGACCAGATACAGCTGATCCTCATCCTCCAGGAAGAAACTCTCAAGAAGTTCGGTGAACTGGCAGTAGAACTCGGATTCCTCACCGAAGAGCAGGTCAGGGAGCTCGTTCTTGAACAGGAGGATAACTATCTCTTCTTTGGAGAGGCACTCGTCCAGTTAGGCGTGATTAGCGAACCGGAGATGTTCAATCACCTCAAGATCTATAATGCCGAAAAACTTCAGAAACATCTCGAACAGGAAAAGATCAGGAGCCAGCTTGCCGGACAATAACGTTCTGCCTCAGGCGTCAAGGACCCCCCGCACCTTCCGCAGGAGGTCAGCGGGAGAAACAGGCTTGTTGATGAAATGCATGCCTTTTTCAAGAACTCCTGTGGGGCTGATCACATCTGCGGAATAGCCGCTTGCAAAAAGGGTTTTGACATTCGGGGCTATGGCTGATATTTCGTCGTATGCCTGCCTGCCGTTCTTTTTGGGCATGATGGCATCAAGAATCACGAGCTGAATCCGGTCCTTGTTCTCTATAAATTTCAGCACTGCATCCTCGCCGTCGACCGCTTCTATTACCTGATATCCGAACTGCCCCATAACCGTGGAAGCGAGTTTTCGCAATGCCTCATCATCTTCTGCAATCAGTATTGTCTCGGATCCTCCCCTGAGAGGAACTGACTCTTTGTGCTCCTCAGCGGTCTCGGCGCCGGCATGGGGCCTGACGAACGGCAGATATATTTTAAATGTCGTGCCTTGCCCGGGCTCGCTGTACACCGTGACATAGCCGCCATGCTGCTTGATAATGCCATACACCATGGAAAGCCCAAGCCCGGTCCCCTTGCCCTGTTCCTTGGTCGTGAAGAAGGGCTCAAAGATCTTCTCCCTTGTCTTTTCATCCATGCCGATGCCTGTGTCTGAAACGGTTATGACTGCATAGTCCCCGGCTTTCCCGTGGCCGTCTATCTTCATGAATTCATCTTCAATATGAACAAGTCCTGTCCCTATCGTCAGCCTCCCTGCATCAGGCATGGCATCCCGCGCATTGGCCACAAGGTTCATCAGTACCTGCTCTATCTGGCCCGTGTCAGCCATTACCGTGATATTCTCATCCGAACAAACAGTCTTAAACTCTATGTCTTCCCTGATGAGCCGCAAAAGGAACTTCTCGAATCTTTTCACCAGCTCGTTCAGATTGACCAGTTTCAGACTTATCATCTGTTTTCTGCTGAAGGCCAGGAGGCTGTGCGTAAGGGTCGCTGCCCTCTCTGATGCCTCAAGGGTCTGTTCAACATAGTTCCGCAACGGGTCATTGTCATCCATCTTCATACGAAGGAGGTGTCCGTACCCCATAATCGCAGAAAGGATGTTGTTGAAATCATGGGCAACTCCGCCTGCAAGCTGGCCGATTGCCTCCATCTTTTGGGCCTGCCTGAGCTGATCTTCAAGCTTTTTACGCTCTGTTATGTCACGGACCACATGGATCAACCCGATCAGAGCATTGTTCTTGTCACGCCTCGGGATGGCCCGTATCTCGATGAATTTCTTGAGATGAGGCTCGAAGGTCTCCGTGGTTGACGGAAGCGCGGTCTTCATAACCTGACAGCTCGGGCAGGCTTCGGGCGGACATCCTGTGCCATGATAATATTCGTAGCATTTGGCGCTGGACTTTTCGAGGAACGGCAGGCCCAGTATCTCCTGGGCAGCCCTGTTGGCCGCGACAATATTAAAATCCCTGTCATGCACCGTGATCATATCAGTAATAGTATTGAACGTCTCCTCCCAGTCCTGCTTTGCCTGATAGACCTGGTTCTCCATTTTCTTGAGATCAGTAATATCAGTAATTATGCCGACCAGTGTCTTGAGCCTGCCGTCAGGCCCCATCAATCTTCTGCCGGAGAGGTACCCCCAGAAATCGGTCCCATCCTTCCGCTGATAATGGCGCTCGGTTATAATATGCTCGATCTCTCCGGAAATCAGCTGTCTCATCTTCTTTTCGCCAATGGCCTTCTCGGATGCCAGCAAGAGGTCAGGGTAAAAGGTGCCGATGATCTCCTCATGGGTACAGCCGAACATCTCAGCCATACGCTCATTGGCAAAGGTAATTTTCCCTTCAGGATCCACAAGAAGGATCCCTGACTGCGAAGCTTCGAAAATGGTCCGCAGCCACGCTTCGCTTTCCCTCAGGGCAGTCTCCATACGCTTCCTCTCCGTGACATCCCGTATGATTCCCTGATATCCGAGGACGTTGCCATCATCATCAAAAAGAACCGTGGATGAAAGCAGGCAGTTGAGCTCATGTCCTTCCCTGTTTATAAAGCAGACCTCGTAATCCCTGAGATAGCCCTGCTTCTCGATCTCCTGCCGGAAGCTGTAGCGGTCGTCAGGATTCGCATAGATCCGTCTGACATCCATACCGATCATCTCTTCTCTGGTATAACCGAAAAGGTCGAGTGTGGCCTGGTTCACCTCGAGAAAGGGCCCTTCCCGCTCTGTTATATATATCGCGTCCATGGAGCTTTCGAACAAGGAGCGGTATCTCTTCTCGCTCAGCCTTCCCCTGCTCTCGACGCTGTGGTATTCCTCTGCTGATTTCATGGGCTTTACAACCCAGACAAATATCATCACCGAGGCTGCAAGGCTTAACAGGAATGTGTCGGTGAGACTGATCATGGTCCGAGAAAGCATGCTTTCGATATGGAACACGTTGAAAAAAGTCATGATAAGCAGTTCGGCCGCTGCTATGGAGACGATCAATTTCAGGGCAATGGTCAGATGACGGGAACTGAATTTACTCTGCACGGTTACCACCTCCGTCTGCCATGATAGCAGAAACACTGGATATTTCAAACAACGATGTTATACCCCCATTTGAGCAGAAAACAGATGCGCTCTTATCTCGCAAAAAAATCCCTTACACCATTTCTGATCCTCAGATGGTCTATCGGAATATTCGGCACTTCCCTGTTCCCCGGAAGGGCAAGGGCATGGATGAACTTCACCCCTCTTCTTTGCGATGCCATGGCAGCGATCAGCTCTTGCCGCGTGGCAGCCTTCACGGTATTGCCGATGCCGAACCCTCTTGCGACAAGCTCAAGGTCAACACATGAGCCGGTCAGGGTTTTCTGGCTGCCGGTTGAACCATAGGAACTGTTGTCAATGGCAAGAATGGTTAAATTTTCAGGCGCGCAATGTGCCGCAGTGGCCAGAACCCCGGGATTCATCAGCAGGCTGCCGTCGCCGTCGATCACAACAACTTCTTTTTCCGACGAAAGGCTTATGCCGAGGCCGATCGGCGTTGCCATGCCCATGCTGCCTAACATGTAGAAATTGGACGGTTGATGTTTCAGGGCATAGAGTTCTTTAGACGGCCATCCCAGGTTGCTCACCACAACCTTGCCTTCAAGGCAGGGCACCATCATTTCGATCAGTTCATAACGTGTATATTGCGGGGGAACTACCTCCTGCCGCTTTTCAGGGATTATACAGGTTATGGGACGCTGGTCAAGAGTAAGCGTGCTTTTTGCAGAAGAACCTTCCCATATCGCAGGGCTCAGAAGAAAAGCATGTATCTGATTCTTGACATACAGACTCTTAAGTTTCCGTGGCATGGCTTTGAAGTCATCCGCAGAGCTGATGACCGTATGGCGGATCCCCGCTCCCCTCAGGATCTTCGGCAGACCCTGGCCCATAGGGAACTGGGCTGCGATCTTCTCCTGATAGATCCCCCTCTGGCTCACAAAGATCGCCAGCGGCAGCTCATAAAAACCGGTCAGCGAAAGAAGGGCATTGATCATATTGCCGATACCTGAACTCTGAATGAACATGGCAGGCCGTTTTCCGGCAAGAGCCGCCCCAGCGCAGATGCCGACGCCTTCTTCTTCGCGTGTAAGGGGGACATGGAAGAACTGAGCTGACACCATCTCAAGCAGGGTCTTTATCTTCTCGCACGGCAGCGAAGCGGTAAAATCAATGCCCTCTTTTTTCAGTATGGATATCAGTTCTTCTTCAGGAGTGTGCATACCAGTTTCTCTATCTCCTTATCAGTAATCTTCTTCGAGACAAATGCCGGTTCAACATTATAGGTCTTTTTTTCTCTGCCTAACATCAGCTCACCGCCGCCGGTAATATTCAACAGCACGGTCTCATCCTTTTTTACAATGCCCTTTTCCACCGACTGCCTCAAGGCACCGACCGCCACCGCAGAAGCTGGGACCAGGTCTATTCCCTCAAGGTTGCTGAACAGTTCCAGGGATTCAAACACCTCCCTGTTTGTTACGCCGTACATGGCGCCGCCGCATGCCTGCATCGCGTCAAAAACACCACCCCTGACCGAATATGCCGGATAGCGGGTAGAAAGAACGCGCGTCGATATCTGGCCGATCAGCTCAGGCCTGAGGTCTTCCTTAAACAGCTCCCTGCTCTTCTTCTCCCAGGCATGCACCATCGGGACAAATGGCAGGTTCTGTGCCAGATGCAGTTCGGGCAGTTTCGAGCCGAACCGCCCGTCCCTGATAAACCGCTCTGACATTTCCCATACCCCGATGCCGCCTGTGCCGCTGCCGACCGCCTGAAAATAATGGTCAGGCAGTCTGCCGATCTTCGAGACAGCCTCAAGGATCGTGGAGCCGAGGCCGTCGCGCTTGGCTATATTCTTGACACCGCCCTCAAAAGGCAAGCCGGAGATCGCCGAGATCCTTCTGGCAACGTCGATCGAGTCAGAGTAGTCTCCGTCACTCACCGCAAGAGTCGGCACCCTGGACGAACTTTCAAGATACCACATCTCCATGAGGCACATGCGCGGCACAACGATTATCGCAGGAAAGTCTGCAACCACGGAAAGATGCGCAAAGGCCCTGGCAGTATTTCCTGCTGATGCCACAATAAGCCCTTCCACCTCGTTCTCCACTGCATTTTGAAGAACAATGGCCGCCTCGAACTCCTTGAATGTGCAGGTTTCGAGTAAGGCCCCGCGCTCAGGCCAATACCCGTTGAAGGCGATATAAAGATTTTCCATGCCCAGATGACGGGCAAGCCACTGTGAACGGTACACTATCGTGCCGGGCTGCTCGAATGTCGGCTTATGAACAGGAAGCCAATTGAATTTCCAGATGCCGCTCCCGCAGTCATCTCTGAACGGGTCCTTGTAGTCAGTCACCAGCAATGAATTCGCACAGTGCTCGCAAAACGCACAATAGACATCCTTCAGTTCCTTGCCGCATCCCCTGCAGGTTATCGTAAAATGGCTCATGGTTCGACTCTCTCAACGTACTGGGCAAAAAGCTCCATAACGTCTACGATCGGGATCTTTTTGTCATGGTCCTGCATTGCTTCATTCACTTTGCCGTAACAGGCAGGGCAGCTGAGAATGAGCTTGTCCGCCTTTTTGGCAACAGCCTCGTCAATAGCAAGCCTGCCTATGGCAATAGCATTTTCATTGAACACCTTTCTGACCGCTCCGCCTGCGCCGCAGCAGCGGGACTCACTGCCATGCCGGTCGAACTCAAGCAGTTCAATGCCGGGTATCGCCTTCAGAACTTCCCTCGGCTCCTCAATAACACCAACCCCCCGGCTCAGATAGCAGGGGTCATGATAGATGATCCTCTCCTTCAGTTCCTTCTTTACCATAATCTTCCGCTGCTTCAGTGCAGCTGAAACGTGTTGGGTCATATGTCTGATCCGAAACGGCAGTTCTTTTCCGTAAAAGGCCGGCCAGTCCCTGCTCATGATATTCACGCAACAGGGGCAGGAACAGACAAGGACCTTGGTGCCCTTTGCCTTGTACGCCTCAACAAGCCTTTTTGTGAGATCTTCGAGCATGTCGTGCTGGCCTGATATGAAGAGAGGAAAACCGCAGCATACCTCCTCATCCTCGGTGAGCATGGTGAACGGGTCGCCGATCGCATCAAGCACCAGCACATCCCCTCTCACCATCGGCTTTGCACCGTAAACGCCCGAGCAGCCGGCATAATAGGCTATTTCTGATTTCTCCGCCACCTTCACCTGCTCAGGAAACCAGGGCTTGAACCGTTCTTCGACCGGGAAGTTATACGGATTGCCGGTCTTTTTTATTGCCTCAGGCATATTCGTCAATATCTCATAGTCCACCAGTCCCCGGTCGAACATCTCTTTTCTGAGATAGGGCCAGAGCCGCTGCGTAAAGATACCGACAGCGCATTTTTGGCCGCAGGCGCCGCAGGTTGTGCATTCAAAAACCGCCTTCGTAAAATCTTCGAGAATCTTTCTGTCAATCACTTTAGGATTTAAGAAGCGCGCCTTAAGCCCTCCTGTTGCCTTGATGAATTCCCTGAAGACCCTGATCTTCTCAGGCGTGGATATGGAAGGTCTGCCTGTCACTTCCTGGACAGGGCAGTGCCGGAGACATTCGCCGCACTGGGTACAGGCATCAAGTTCCATCAACTGCAGCGGCGTCAGGTTTCTGGTAAATGATTCTTTTTTATCTTTCATGGATGACATACCTCAGCTCTTTTATTCTCCTGTTCGCTTCCAGGTTCACAAAAGGCGCGGCAATAATATGTGTCGGCAGATAGGGCAGCAGCAGCAGAAACAGAAAAAAATGCAAAAGAAAAAGAGAACTGTCCGGCAGCATACGGGGGCCGAGAGAGAGAATTCCGAGAGAGAACTGCTTCACGCTGAGCACGTCAGGTCTGAAAAAGGCCCTCATCGCGACTCCTGTTGAGCTGATCAACAAAAGCATGCCGGAAATAATATAGTTATATGAGGAAGTATACCGATCCTTTTTCTGCACCGTTCTCAACACCATGAGGTAAAACAGCGAAAGGGGCAGCAGATACCCTGCAGCCAGCCCGACAGGCTGCAGAAAGATCAGGCAGGCAGGCAGGGAGGGGAAGAAATATCTCATATGGCGAAGAGTCACAAAAAAAAGGGATATATGAAATATCCACGATCCCATCCAGAGGACCTTGCTGGAACTGAAGATCCGCCGAAAGAAAAGAATATCGAGAATGGTCGAGATATAGACCGAAGCAGGCACTCTGCGGAGAAAGACCGGGAAGAATGCTGCATAGCCGGAAGCACGGAGCACCTGCAATCCCTGCCACGCAAAACGGACCAGAAAAAAAAGATAGGAAACAAGGGCAGCGAAAGATATCAGTGCGTTCATCATGGCTCTGCAATCATCTTAACAGATAGAACAACTCATATCCATGACAAGGCAAACTGCATGAATTCACCCCTCCTGCTCCTCAGCAAATGTTATGGTTACCGGACGCGGAAGGCAAGCGCCTGCCTCCACTTCTATTGCCTTGAGAATCGCAGAGGGTATCGGGCAGGCTGCATGCTTCAGATTCCTGGAAGCAGAACGATATACGGGGTTATGCAGTATTGCGGAAAACGGGGCCCTGAATTCGAGGAAAGAGAGTTCTTCTGCCATCTTCTTCACCATCTCACATTCCGTATCAAGGTAGATATGAAAATTTCGCTCCTTGTCCCTTTCAACCTTTACCACAACCGCAAACCCGCATACTCCGGGGTTAACCTGAACCTTTGTCATTGTTTCCTCCCTGTCCCTCTTCTACGGGCCATGGAATGCAAGGGGAGGGGAATTTCCTGGGGGGGAAATTGATCCTTGCAGCCCCATGACCCGAAGAAGAGGGACAGATGATGTCTCCCTCTCTTCCTGAGGTTATCCTTTTATCGATGCAGCGATTGGCGCCTTCTGCTCTTCAAGCAAAGCCTTCAGATTCGGAAACTTGTCTTTCATATGCGGTATATGCATCGCCATCATGAACTCTTTTTCGAAGGCAGGCTCGGTCGCTATCTCCACAAACTCGACCCATCTGGCACGCTCGTCAGCTTCAATGCGCTTACCCCTGTTCAGCAGGGTCATGCGGGCACCGTCACCGGCCGCGTTGCCGACAACAACAACCTTGTCGATCGGCACGTCAGGGAAAAGACCCAAAGCAAGCGATGCCTCACGATCAATGTGACTGCCGAATGCACCGGCAAGTTCAACACGGTCAAGTTTGGTGACGCCCATCTTCTGCATCATCAATTTCACGCCGGCATACAATGCACCCTTGGCAAGCTGGAGGGCCCTGACATCTCCCTGCGTGACCGTAATGTCCTGATTGATAGAGGTCTGGTCTGCCCAGGCAAGGACGTATTCCGGCCTCCCGTCCTCATCCTTGCGTATCCGGTTTGTTTGGGCGTCTGTGACGAACTTGCCGGTCTTATCGATAATGCCGGCCTTGAACATCTCTGCGATCACGTCGATGATTGCTGACCCACAGATGCCCTTTGCATTGATCTTGCCCTCGATATGCGTGTGCCAGTCAGCCTTGCCGATCACCTTGTATTGCGGCTCCTTGGTGGCCGGATCGATCTGCACCTTTTCGATAGCACCCGGCGCTGCACGCATGCCGAATTTGATCTGGGCGCCTTCAAATGCAGGGCCGGTCGCACAGGAGGTCGAGCATACTCTATCCTTATTGCCTAACAGGAGTTCACCATTGGTGCCGATATCGATGATGAGCACCATATCATCCTGAAAATACTGTTCCCTGGCTATCAGCACACCGACATTATCAGCACCAACAAAGCCTGCCTCGATCGGCAGGACATGGATGAACGATCCGGGGTTGATCTTCAGCCCCAGGTCGCGCGCCTTGATATCGAGTGATTTCTGGACTGCAGGAATGAACGGCGAGCGGCCGATATATACCGGGTTCAGGCCCAAAAGGATATGATGCATTGCCGTATTGAAGACGATCGTCAGGTCATCGATCGCAAAGCCCGGGTTCGGCCCGTCCTTTCTGATTTCGCTCACGACCTTATCGATGATCTCGTTCAGGCCGGTGATGATCGCATCCTGCATGGTCTTCAGACCTTCAGGGTTCGACATGGCATACGTGATCCTGGACATGACATCCTCTCCATACGGGACCTGGGGATTCATCATGGATTCTGTGTTGATCACCTTGCCGGTCGAGAGATCACAGAGGTAACCTACGCAGGTGGTTGTCCCCACATCAACGGCAAGGCCGTAGCAGACGTCCACATGGCCGGCTTCGACCTTCACGATCTGCCTGTTCTGCCAGACCGTAACGGTAATTGTCCAATCACCCAGGCGAAGCGCATCCTGCAGACCGAGCAGCACCTCAAAATCGAACTTCAGATCTTTCAGGCCATATGTCTCATCCAATGCCCTGACAACACGCTCATAATCTCCGGTGGTCATATCATGCAGCGTCGGCGGCGTTAGGGTAAGAGCGTATTTCTTGACTGCCGGATCAAGAGCGATCGTCAGCTCGCTGGCAGCCTTTCTGACCACCTGTTTCCCAGCCCGGGATCTTTCAGGAACAAAGACCTTGAGATCGCCATGAATATGGCATGAACAGGCCAGCCTCACGCCCGGCCCATCCTCAGGTTTGATATGCTTCAGTTCGTCAGCGCCTGCCTCGTCAGGGATAATATGGGACATGCCGGACTCGATGTTGTCTTTTTCGAAATATCCCTCCTCGATCCTCACCTTGCATTTGCCGCATACCTTCTTGTCGCCGCAGAGGGCTTCGAGATCAACGCCCAGAAGCTGTGCAGCCTTGAGGATCGTTGTTCCCTCTTCTATCTCTCCCCGCCTGCCTGCAGGCTGAAAAATAACCTTGAATTTACGACTCATGTATAATGCCTCCTTGATTTCAGTAACCACAAGAATACGTTGATCACTATTTACAAAATCCCTCCTATCCTCCCTTTGTCAAAGGGAGGAATAATCCCCTCTTTAGCAACCAACAGTAGGCGCCTAAAGCAAGAGGGGTGAGGGGAGATTTAATTAATAATCTCTACTCAATAATGTGTGACTTTTACTTGCCTGCTTTCTCTCTTTTCCCGTTCCTCGAATACGGGCAGACCGTTACGCAGAATCCACAGTTCGGCTTGCCGTCGAGCGTCTGGCGCCTGCTCTTGAGTGCCGCACATTTATCGTATGCAACGAGCTTGCGCCGGGGATTACTTATAGACCAATGATCTCCTTTGACCGCTCCTGAGGGGCAGTGCATTACGCAGAGAACGCAATCGCCGCATTCCGACTCCCTCACCGGTTCGTCTGCATCAAGAGGGGCATTGGTCAGCACCGTTGCCCAGGACAGTCGTGACCCATACTGCCGGTTGATCAAAAGTCCGTTCTTGCCGACCCAGCCAAGGCCGGAACAGGTCGCTGCCGTCTTGTGGCAGAAAAGCTTGTACAGCCTTGTTATCAGCTTGTCCTTCTGCCGGTCAGAGTCAGGGGGGATCGAAAGGTTCCGGTATCCCCTTGCACTGAGCCATGCTACGGACAGACCCTGAAGCCGTGCAAGAAGACGTATCGTCTCCCTGTTCAGGTTCCTGTTCAGAGCTATCGCAATGCCTCGGTTCAGGTGGATGATCTCCTTTGACAGGGCCTCGGTCACATCGCCGACGCCGACCAGGGTTGCCCCTTCGCTCTTCAGATACTGCTTGAGCGGGTCCGCATTCACCTCTTTTTACTTGGCTGCCTTTTCATCCCTCAGCTTCTTCAGGAACGCGACCATCTTGATCGCCTCTTTCAGTGCATTGCTGGCGTCCTCTGCGTACCCGTCAGCACCCCACTTGTCAGCAAGGTCCTTGGATGTCGGAGCGCCGCCGATCATGATCATGCAGTTGGGGTTCTTTGCCTTGATCTTTTCGATGACCGTCGGCATGCCGACCATGGATGTTGTCATCATGGCAGATAAGCAGACCAGATCAGAGTCTGTCTTGAGCTGCTCATCAACAAACTTGTCCAGGGGCACGTCCCGGCCGAGGTCATAAACATTGAAGCCTGCTACGTCGAACATCATCTTGACCAGGTTCTTGCCGATGTCATGGACATCTCCTTCGACCGTGCCGATCACAACCGAGCCCTTCAGACCGAGGTCCATCTGCTTGCAGTGCGGCTTCAGGATGTCTAATCCTGCATACAGGGCGTCAGCACACATCAGGATCTCGGGGACAAAATATTCCTGCGCCTCAAAAAGCCTGCCGACCTCTTCCATGCCGGAAACAAGGCCGTCAAAAATCGCCTCGTTCGCATCGAGGCCTGCTTCAAGGGCCTCGTTCGCGCCTTCCCTGCATGCGTCCTCGTCATACTGGATAACACCGTTCCTCAGCTTCTCAAGGATCTCTTTTTTTCTTGCCTCATCTGCCATTATTTTTTACCTCCGTATGAGATCGTTTCTTCCATCATTGCCTTCATGTTCTGCGGCGGCACGGTCGGCCAGATATCGCAGCCCGGCCATACCCCGCTCACGCCGTCGTCAATGCATTTTCTTACCGCCTGGCGCACGACCTCCTCGCTTCCCGAGACCAGCACATTGTATGCATCCATGTTGCCGAAGATGATGGCATCAGGGCCGAGCTTCTTCCTGGACTCTGCAACATCGTTCTTCTGCTCAACGCTGATCGCTGTGGGTCCTGCCTCCATCATTGACGTTACGATATCGTTCGTCTTGCCGCAGATATGGAGGACAGAATAGACCGAGATCGCCTTCATCACCTTCTGGAGCGGCGGCAGGATGAGGCTTTTGAAGACCCGGGGGCTAAGGACATCGCTGGTCGCACCCATCTCCCTGACCGTGATAAAATCCACACCAGCCTTCTCATATTCCTTTGCAGTCAATATGATCGCATCTGCGCAGAGATCAAGCAGTTTTGCGACCTTGTCAGCCTTCTTGAACGAGAGCTTCAGCAGGTCGTTCAGTTCCATGATCTGGCCGGCAAGGGTAAAGGGGCCGAGCACATACGAACCGACCACGACATCATTGCCTATATCAGCCTTCAGGAGCCCAATCGCTGTCCGCATCAGCGGAATTCTTCCCTTTTCAGAAAAACCTTCGGGGAGCTTGATGGTATCCATCTCTGCCTCATTATGGATAAGCTTTTCCTTGATCGTCGGGTACAGAATACCCTCAGCCTGCGGATACACGTTGATCACACAGCCCATGGCCTCTGCCTCAACGCAGAGGTCGACTGGTACAACACCGCATTCGTACCCGAACAGTTTATAGGAAGTTGCAGCGGTCTCTGCCATCTGTTTTGCATCAAGATGGATGCCGGCAAACTTGTAACCCAACTGGTTAATGCCGGTCTCGGTAATATTGCCCATGCCGCTGAAACAGGGGACCCTGTCGACCGCCTCCTTTCTGAACACCTTCAATACTCTTTCGCGTGAATTCATGAACGCTGTTTCTCCTTTCTTTTTTGAAGCAGTCAGCTATTAGCAATCAGCTTTCAGCATCTGAACATGTAGCTGTCTGCCGATGGCTGAACGCTGATCGCTTCTCTTTATTTCCCTTTTTTCCTCATGCCGCCTTCCTGCATCTTTATAATGAAGTCTGCAAAGTGCTTACGGATCGGCAGGTTCGGATTATCATAGATCGTCCCGGTTTCGTCGTAGACCAAAGTAGAGAGCAGTATATGCGCGCTGGCTACTGCCGGAAATACACGGGGCGCCGTGACTGCCGGCCCGCAGAAATTAAAATCCGACCAGAGTGCAGTGCCCATGCCCTGCACAACCGCATCCATAGCCTTGAACCCGTCAAGCCCCCACTTCTGCTTTATTTCGCCCCACATATGCGTACCGTTCGAGTATGCACCTCCGCAGGGAAGCCCGTGCTTCTCCTTTATAAGCCTGTTGGCTACACAGGAGAAGGAGGTGGAAGGCATGTTCATAACCGACGTGTCAACAATAATAGTATCAAAGGAATCAGCACCCTGCGCCATGATCGACTCGAGGGACTTAACCCTGCCGGCAGGCGACTGGTCCTGATCATCAAATGCCTGTATGACCACATGCCTGATGCCGAGGTCTTTAAGACGCTGCACCTGCCCCTTGATGTCCTTGTCCCAGGGAGTGATGCTGTTGTACAGAAACTTGTCCTGAACACCCAATGTCGAAACATATTCTGTTGCCTTCGCCCTCTGTTCAGCCACCCACATGTCAATACCAAAGGGCATAGACGTATTTTCAAGATAAAAATCAATATAGGTCTTCGCCTCATCCGGAGTGTTGGCAACCATGGCGACCATGCCCGGAACACCCGTTGCCTCAGAGATCTGCTCCATCTGCCTCAGCATCTGCTTTGTCCTTTCACGGTCGAAACTGCCTTTTCGGTCGGTCTTCGTAACACTGTCCTTGTTATGAAAAAGCGACGCTATCATAAGCGGCGGGTTCTCTCCGGGCTGTCCGCCCACCGGGATGCCGTTGAAATTGAACACCTTCTGTTCCTTTTCAAATCTGAACATTCTCTCTCCTTTGCCACTGATTTATGCTAAACTAAATTTACTTTCTCAGATGGGGCAGTCGTTCCTGTTTTCAGGACGCTGTCCCTTTTTTTGGCTGCTGCCCATCACTACTTTCGACCGCCCCCCCCCGTCCCCTGCCTCCAAGGCACCTTACTGGCTGGTCCCTGGCAAGAAGGGGAGAAAAGGGCAGGTTGCACGTTGTCTAATACACTCCGTGGTCGAACTTCGGAGCAGGCAGATACTCCCACTTCTCGCCCTTCTTGTACTTGTCAAAGATATCAAGGCACTTCAGGGCATATTCAAAGGCATAAGGAATCCCAGGGCCGCCGGGAACAAAGCCTGCCAGGATCATGCCGACTGCTGCCGCTTCGAAGACCTCGTTCCAGGTCGCGCCTGCCTCTGCAGCAGGGATTGCATGAATGATGCAGCGCGGTGAACAATATGCAACGCCGCCTGACATGAACATCAGTTCCTTGACCTTTCTCGAAAGTGCTCCGTCACCAAAGATGCTCGCATAAAAGTCTGCAAAGGTCCTGCCCGGATCCGGCGTTACCGTATTAATAACCTGAAACATCCTCGGGACAAAGCCGCACTGCTGCTTCATGTACGCATTAACCTGTTCAGCTGTCATCTTCTCTGCCATCTTACTTACCTCCGTGGTTTGATCGCCTGGCGCAAGGCCAGGAATGTTTTTTTTACAAAATCTGACAATCCAATCTCTTTGCCTCCCTTAACGTCTTTCCGGTCCCCTGTATATTTCCTCACCTCCCTCAGGGGTATCCTTTCTTGGGGATTGGGGATCAGGTTTTGGTTAACACCAGCCCCTAATCTCCAACCCCTGTTCCCATGTTCTAATATTTCCAGTTCAGCGCAACGTCATGGAACTTCTTCAAATTCTCATAGGTGATCGTGGGCGGTATGTCGCAGCCCGGCACAAGGATAAATCCCTTATTGTCCCTGCCAGCCACCTCGATGACCTCTCTGCATGCAGCCTCGACCTCTGCCTCGGTCTTGTTCAGGAGCACATGCACCGGTGCAACATTTCCGCCAAAAGACATCTTCCCCAGAAGCGCCTCCCGTGCCCTGGCAATATCAACCTTCTGGTCAAAAAATATGGTGGAGCAGCCGGTCTGAGGGAAAAGATCAAGCCTGTCGGCAGTATTGCCGCAGATATGCAGGATGGTATGGGCACCCTTTGATTTGGCCCAGTCGCTCATTTTCCTGAGCGGCGGCAGAGCGAACCTGGCCATCTGCTTGGCGTTGATCAGGTCGCCTGATGCCGTAGGATCGGCAATACTCAGTGCCTCAATTCCATCGTTTACAAGAGGTTCATAGAGTTTGATCAGCAGGTCTGCACAGAAGTCAACCATCTTTTCGACAAAGGCAGGTTTCTTGAACGTAGCCTTCATAAAGGTCTCTTCGCCCACAAAGCGGGCTGCCAGCGTGAATGGCCCCCAACAGGTCATGGTAACGAGGTATTTGTCGCCGATCTTCTGCCTTACCCTTCGCGTTGCCTCCATCACTGCCAGGACTACAGGATCCCTGAAAATGTCTTCCATGTCGAGGCTCGCAAGGTCTTCTTCGGAGTTAACGACATGGGCAGTCATGTCAGGCGCGCCGATCTCACGGAACTTTACCCCAACACCCATTTTTCTTCCGAGGGCTATCGCATGGAAATTGTTAAATCCTGAGCCGACATAAACTATGTCAGACCTGATCTTCTCAGCCTCAGTAACACACATCTCAACGTTCTTGTCCACATTGCTTGAAAGCTCTTCGAAGCTCGTGCCGTAGTCCTTGACGGACCACATACCGCCCCCGAAGAGCGTTACCGGCATCCTCTCGGTAGGCTCCATTGCAAAGGCCTTCAGGATCGTTTCTCTCGGTGTCATGGTCATACGGATACTTCCTCCTTATAATATATGAGAAGTAATGCTGCCCTTATGCATGCTATGGACCAGATCCCTCAGCTTTTCAAGGTCTATTGGCACCCTGATGCTGAGTGAATCTGTCTCGTCTTCCGGGTCTCCGACAAGGATCACCCTGACATCAGGCACAATGGTCTGGATCACGCGCACGGCATCCTCTGCAGACATGCCAAAGGCTTGTGAATCGACAATAATCGCTTCGTAAGAGTTCTTCATGAGCTGCTGAACAGCCTGGGCAGGGTAATCCGAAAGATCGACAATATAACCATCATCACGCAGGATTCCGTACAAGCCCTTGATCAGCATGGGATTTTGTGTACATAACAGGATATTGCTCATGGTATCTTGCTTATCAGCAATTCCAGTACCACAGGAGCCTCACTCATAACAAGCTGAATCTGAAAGATATTTCGGCGAATGGCAAGAGAGATTGTTGCATATTGCCCCATTGCTATGGGGAATATTTACCCATGGGAAGGGATAAGAATTGAGTTTACCTGGCTAAGAATGTCTGCACAATTGCGCTTGAAGTGATTTTCATACAGGGAAATTATTTGGACCAAAAGTATTCATGCCTGCTCAATTTACGTATCATTGCATAAGGCAATTGATCATAATGTCTGCCTAACGTGTATCCAAGATACTTCAGAATATTTCTGACAACAAATTCCGGTATCAGGCAATATTTTCTATTCTTTCTCAGGAAGGAAAATGCCGATTTCATATATCGTCCCCCTTCCCCTTCTGCCTTTCCAAACTCCTCGATAATCCACTGCTCTGATTTATGGAAGACGCCGATATCGAAATATCTTTTAAACTCCTCGATAACAGTATAATTATGAGAATGATAGACCATCGCATCAGGGACATACGCTATCGTATAACCGGCAAGCAATAATTTGGCGCCGGCATAGGTGTCTTCGCCCAGGATCAGCTTTTCCTTAAACCACCTTATCTCATCCAGTGCGCTTCTCCGGTAAGCTGCAAAGGAGTTGGAGAGAAAAGGCGTCTTGATACCGTATTTTTCCTTATCGCTCAGGGTCCTTATATAAGGGGTTTCAGGATAATTAAATAGCCTCAGGTGTGCTCCAAAGGCAGTAGCATTCGGATAAGGCAGTTGACGGCCATAAGAAGCGGCTATTTTCTGATCATCAAAAAGGCCCGCAATATTCCCGATGCTGTGCTTATCGAACGGAAGGGCATCCTGTGTCATATATATCAGGATATCGCCTGTTGCCGCTTTACCTGCCAGTGTTCTTGTGCCCCCATGGTCAAAATCCTCTGCTCGAACAACCAACACCCTGGCGCCGAACGATTCTGCAATCTCAGCAGTCCTGTCAGAAGATGAAGAATCAATTACAATGAGCTCGGAAGAGACTGCCTGAGATCGCAGTGCCTCACAAAGGCAATGAATCTGTTGTCCGGCATTATATGTCGGGATTATAATGCTTATCATGCCATGAATATTCAGGTCTGATCCCCTGTATTTCTGTTTTTCACATGCTTCGTCGAGCAGTGTCTGAACCTTGCATGGTAAGTATATCCCTTGTCGCGGAACTTCGCCAGTCTTGGTAAAAACCACTATCCTTATGCTATAATTTTTTCATTGTGTTGACCCCGGATACAGCTTCAAACAGACCGCATATTAACGGCGAAGACCTCCCTAAAGTGCCATTTGTGTATACCGGAATATCGCCCCGTTTTATACGCGAAAATATGGTTGTTCCGCTCGAACTTAAACAGAACATCCTGAATGTAGCAATGGCAGATCCGGATGACAGGGAGACCATCGATGCGCTCAGGGTTGCAACCTCCTCTGATATCCTGGTGTATTCCACTGACCGCAAGGCCCTCGGTGAATATATATCCAAATTCTATGGCCAGGAATCTCAGGATATAGGCAAGATTGTGGAAGATATGGGGGAAAAGGGTTTTGAGTTCGTCGGGGAAGATGAAGAGGATGTCGGGCACCTGAAAGACCTGGCATCAGAGGCCCCCATAATACGGCTTGTGAACCTTCTCATAACAAGGGCTGTAGAGAGCCGCGCAAGCGATATTCATATAGAGCCGTTCGAGGACGAATTAAAAGTCAGGTACCGCATAGATGGCGTACTGCATAATGCGGAATCCACACCCAAGAAGCTGCAGGCAGCGATCATTTCGAGAATAAAGATCATGGCAAAACTAAATATAGCAGAAAGAAGACTGCCGCAGGACGGCCGTATAAGACTGAAGGTTGGAGAAAAAGAAGTGGACCTCAGGGTATCCACCATACCTATTCTTAACGGCGAAAGCATGGTCATGAGAATACTCCATAAGGAAGGAATCGTAATAGACCTTGAACTTCTCGGCTTCCCTCCAAAAATGCTTTTACAGTTTGACCAGCTCATCGGCAAGCCAAACGGTATTATTCTTGTAACAGGGCCTACCGGAAGCGGGAAAACCACGACTCTCTACGGGGCACTCGATAAGATAAATTCGTCCGAGAAGAAGATCATTACGGTTGAGGACCCTGTCGAATATCAGCTTAAGGGGATCAACCAGATCCAGATCAAACCACAAATAGGCCTGGATTTCACCAATACCCTCAGACATATTGTCAGACAGGACCCGGACGTCATAATGATCGGCGAGATAAGGGATCTTGAAACAGCCGAGATCGCCATCCAGTCAGCCCTGACAGGTCATGTTGTATTTTCAACCTTGCATACCAACGATGCGCCGAGCGCACTCACAAGGCTCCTTGATATGGGTGTTGAAAATTTCCTTCTGTCTTCTACCGTCAGGGGTGTGCTTGCCCAGAGACTCATACGATTGATATGCCCTTCATGCAAAGAGGCAGACCCTTCGACCGCTGACAGGGAAGAGCTTTCAAAGCTCGGCATCGATAATTCAATAACGCTCTACCGGGGGGCCGGATGCGAACAGTGCGCATATACCGGTTATTTTGGCAGGGCCGGGATATTTGAACTCCTGATCATTGACGAAGATATAAGAAAACTCGTATTGAAGAATTCTGATTCAAATCAGATAAGGGATATGGCCAGACAGCATGGCATGAAGACTCTTTTGGAGGATGGTGCTGAAAAGATCAAGTCAGGAATCACAACCCTGAGCGAAGTGCTTCGCGTAACACAGGAATCATAAGTGCCTGTCTTTTCTTACAGGGCCACCACCCCGGACGGTCAGATTGTTGAAGGTGTTATAGAGGCTGCTGACGAACCAACGGCCATAGACAGGCTAAAGAATTCAGGCGTTATCCCATTAAAGATCAGGACCTCCTCTGAAGAGCCCAGACGAAAATTCTCGTTAAGATCGTCAAAGGGCGATATCCTGACGTTTACAACTGAGCTTTCGGCCCTGCTGGGTGCAGGCTTGCCTATTGACAGAAGCCTTAACATCCTCGCTGAGATTGCGGAAAGCAGGGAGATGGTGAACGTTAGCCAGTCGATTCTCAGGTCTATCAGAGAGGGCAGTTCTTTCTCTGACGCCCTTCAGAAACATCCAAAGGTATTTCCAAGACTGTATGTGAACATGATAAGGGCAGGTGAGGCCGGCGGGGTACTGGACAAGGTCCTTGAAAAATTAAATGAGTTCCTTGAATCCGCAAAGGAATTAAAAGATCATGTCTTCTCTGCAATGATATATCCGGCGATCCTGCTGATTACAGGCGGGTTCTCGATAATCATACTCCTGGTCTATGTCCTTCCAAAGTTCTCGACCATATTCGCCGAGATGGGGACATCCTTGCCATTGTCTACAAGGGCCCTTATCAAATTCAGCACGGTCATGCAGGCATACTGGTGGATTATCCTTTTGTCAGCAGTCTCAGGATGGCTTGCCTTCAGAAACTATATAAAATCCGCTGATGGCAGATACCAATGGGACGCCCTCAAGTTAAAACTCGCAGGAGATGTGATAAGAAAACTTGAAACAGCGCGTTTTACCAGGACTCTCGGCACGCTTTTAAGAAGCGGGGTCCCGCTTCTTCAGGCGCTGAAGAACTCCAAGGATATTATTAATAACCAGATCATAGCCTCAGCCATCGATACTGTTTCAAAAGGCGCTAAAGAGGGCAAGGGTATAGCCGGCCCGCTGTCCAGTGCCAATGTCTTTCCTCCGCTTGCGCTATCCATGATAAAAGTGGGAGAGGAGACCGGTCAGTTGGATACCATGCTCCTGAAAGTTGCATCCACTTATGAAAAAAGTCTCAGGACAGCCATGAAGAGGCTCATCGGCTTTCTTGAGCCTGCGCTGATCCTGGGCATGGGACTGCTCATAGGCTTTATAGTTCTTTCCATGCTTATGGGAATATTCAGCATGACTGAAATGCCGTTGTAAATGCATACGGGACACAGAACACTGCCCCTCGCCCCCTCCCTTACCATGCCTGGAAGGGGAAGGCCGGCCGGAGAGGCCGGCTTCACACTCCTTGAACTGATAATTGTCATCTTCCTGATCACGCTCATGCTTGGTCTCTCTGCTGCTTTCTTTGCAAATGCACTCCCGTCAGGCAGATTCAATGCAACGTCAAGAGAGATCGCATCAGCAATAAGGCAGGCACGGCATCTTGCAACGCTCAACGGAGAAAGACAGGTCATCACGTTTGATATGGACGCAAGAAGCTACGGGATCGAAGGACGCGGCAAAAAAAACCTGCCACCAGAAATAGCTATCAAGGTGATAGACCCCCTGGCAGGCGATATCACCAATGGAAAATACTCTATGACATTTTATGCCAGAGGAAGCGCGGAAGGCGGTACTATTGTTCTCTGGAACAGCAGCAGGGCAGCGCATATCCATATAGACCCTGTTGCGGGGGCCGTAATAATTAAATAATGAAACCTGCCAACCTGGAGATATATCCTGTGCTCAGGAATACAGACAGAGGGTTCACTCTTCTGGAAGTCCTCGTTTCCCTGGTTTTGCTGAGCATTGCCTTAGTGGCCATCTTTGAGCTCTTCTCGGCAAATTCAAGAGGGTTGTCAAAATCAGATGATTATTCACATGCCGTCATTGTGGCTGAATCCAGGATGAGGGAGATCCTTGCTGACGATAACCTCACCGAAGGGGCATGGGAAGCAGCGACAGAGGATGGCTACAGGATAAATGCCGTTATGAGCGGCACAGCAAATGACAGGACAGAGGGTCTAAAGGTCAGACTGCTCGAGATCAGTCTGACGGTGTCCTGGACAAAGGACTCCAGAGAGCGGACCTTTAACCTGCGGACTTTGAAAATGGTAAACAAACAGCTATGATTATGCATTTACCTTATCAGCGTAACCATAATAAAGCTTGTATGGAAAAACCGGCCGTCCCCAAACCCTTATGCCAGCGCAGAAAGAAATGTTCTCCGTCCTGCCATTCCCGCAACGGTTTCACGCTCCTTGAACTGATGATCTCACTTGTCATGCTCGGGGTCATAGTCTTAATAATATCAAGCGCCCTGAGGCTTGGCGTGCGCACGGTCAGCACAGGGGAAAAGAAGATCGACCACCTTGAAAGAACAAGGGCATCTTTCAATATTGTCGACTCTCAGATCCAGTCACAGATACCGCTGACATACGAGGAAAACGGGGAAAAGAAATACTACTTTCAGGGAGACAGGGAATCCCTGCGGTTCCCTTCAAACTTTTCCCTCTGGGGAGGCCAGAAGGGTTATGTGATGGTAAGATACAAGGTTGAATCAGATAACACGGGGAAACAGCTATTGGCCGTATCCGAAAATATCCTGGGCACCAATAACAGCAGGGAATCAAGACTTTTCAGCGCAGTTGATGCAATGCATTTCGAGTATTTTTTCAAGGACCCCACAGAGGAAAAGGGGAAATGGGCGGACAGATGGACGGATACGGGGAATATTCCGGAGAAAATAAGGCTTCATCTTATCTATGGGGAAAAGGAGATTTCGATGGTCATCCCCATGAGGACCTCGGGGCCCCTTTCCCAGACAACTTCGGCCCGGACAACAAGGAAGCAGGGCAGTCAATAATGCTCAAAACCGTTCCCACACAATCAGGCATTTACAGCAGGACCGGAACAATTTTCAGGTCACAGAAAGGGATTGCCCTGCTGATGGTTCTTTGGGTCCTGACAATACTGACGGTCATGGTCTTTTCTTTTTCCTATATGGCAAGGACCGAGGCCTATGCTGCCTTATCTTTCAGGCGGACAATTGAGAAGAAATTCCTTGCCGAAGCCGGCATTGAAAGAGGAATAGCCGAGTTATTTTATTTGAATACGAATAAGAACAAGACAGCCGTCAGACAAGGGGATGAAGTCTGGAGGTCGGATGGCAGACCATACAAGATATTGACTGAGAATGGCTACTATGTTATCAGTATCACCAATGAAGCCGGCAAAGTAGACATAAATACAACCCCTGAGTTAATATTAAGAAATTTATTTCTAACCCTCGGTTTGAAGCCGAATGACGTCGATATTATTGTGGACTCGGCAATGGACTGGAAAGATTCAGATAACCTTCACAGGCTGCACGGCGCAGAAGACGACTATTATATGTCTTTGCCGAACCCTTATAAGGCAAAAAATACTAATTTTGAAACTCTGGAGGAGCTTCTTCTGGTCAAAGGCATGACCCCCGAGATTCTTTATGGAGATAAAGGAAAGAAGGGGATTATTGATTTCCTTACCGTCAATTCAAAGATGACAATGATAAACATTAATGCCGCTCCCAAAGAGGTCTTATTGGCAGTCCCCGGGATAACGCCTGAGCTTGCTGATTCAATACTTGCCATCAGGGAGAGCCGGGACATACAGGATGTACGGGGAATTTTTGGAGATAACTATCCCGCGGTATCGTCTTTTATTGGTGTGACAGGGACTAATTCATTCACTATTGAATCAACAGGCTATATAGGCACAGAAAAGACCGGTTATACTATCCGGGCCACGGTCAGACCTGATGGCACTAATAAATATAAATACTTTTACTATAAAACCCCTGTGGATCTTGCATCATGACAGGCATGACAAACGCTAAGAAAATGACTTCTGCCGCATCGGACATAGGAGCAAAATTACGCAGGGCTTGGACCGCTGTCAGCCCTGTGGGCAGAATCCTTACGTTCAGTCCTGCCGATGATAAGATAGCCCTGCAGAAAAACCTTTCTATTGCCCTGGATAAGGGGAATATCTCTATAGCTTATGGCTCAAGGTTCCTTTCAAAAATAAGCATTACGGACATAAAACAATATTCTTTTGAAGAAAATAGATATCCGGAACCGGAAGATCTTATATCTTCCCTGGCATTAGTCGATGATTTCAATCCGGCAAATGCAGACATAACCCTGAGCATACCAAAAGCATGGACGATTATCAGGACCGTTGAATTCCCTTCAACGGTAAAGGAAAATATCCCGGATGTGCTCTCATACGAACTCGACAGGCTCACTCCCTTTACGGCTGCGGATGCCTTTTTTGATTTCAGCATCCTTGGAGAAAAAGAGGACCGCATTTCTCTCCTGCTTTTGGCGGCAAAAACCGAGCAGATAAGACCGTATATAGATATTCTGAAGGAAAGAGGGCTTACGGTCAGCGCAATAACCGTCAATCTTTCAGCAATAGGTGCGTACTGCAGGTATATGGATAAGAAGTCTGATGCCCTTTTTGTTGAAATTAGCGACAAAGGGTATGAAGGCGGATTGTTCCTCAATGGATTGCCGGCGCATAATTTTTCCGGCAGGTTGGCGGGGCTTGATGATAATGCGAAGATCGACAGTATCACCGCTGAGATAAAGACCTTGATGAATGCTGCAAGAGATCAGGACAAAGCGCCTCAGGTCGTAGTCCATCTTAAGGACAAAAGCCCTGCAACAGAGGGGTTGCTTAAGTCAAGGTTAGGTATGCCAGTCAGAATAATGGGCGAGATGGGAGTGGGGCTGGGCCTGCAGACTCATAAGGAGATCCCCTTTGCTGCTGTCGGAGGTGTAATCCAGTCGTTATGGGCAGAAGCTGACGGGCTAAACCTTCTGAAAAAAGGACGTCACGAAAAACAGAAAACTCCGATGGCTCTGACAGTGCTTCTCCTGATTTTCATGGCAAGTCTCTGGATTTTTTATTTAATTGCCCCCCTCAGGACAGGAGAAATAAGGCTGCAGCAGATCTCCGGTCAGATAGGACAGAAAAAAGAAGAAGTGAAAAAAGTTGAGGACCTGAAAAAGGAAGCTGAATCACTCAGCACAGAGCTGGCCCTGATAAACAACTTCAAGCATGACAGAATTATGACCCTGGATATTATGAAAGAACTCACCACGATATTGCCGAAAAGCGCCTGGCTGACAAGGATTAAGATCACCGCAACTTCAGTCGATATCGAAGGTTATGCGGGCACGGCAACAGAGCTTTTGCCTAAACTGGAGGCCTCGAAATACTTTGGAAAGGTCGAGTTTGCGTCGTCAACGATGAGGGACACGAGAATGAATGCCGACAGGTTCAATATCAGGATGGAGATAGAAAACGCAAAAAACAGTGCAGGCGGGAAAAGTAAAGATGAAAAGAAATAGGATGCTTTTTTTTGCGGTCCCCCTGATGATCATTCTGATCTGCGTTGTTGTATATCAGTATGGTTATCTGGGCATAAGAGCCAAGGCGGCTTATATCAGGGAGGAGCAGGATATCAAGCTCAAACTGCTTGCAAAATATGGAGCCCTGATAGCAGAAAAACCTCTCATAGAAAAGCAGATCAGCACACTGAAAGCCAGCAGGAAGTCGGATGATTCAAAACTGATTGAAGGCCAGACCCCTTCCCTCGCCGCCGCCGCTCTTCAGGAGACGGTTAAAAGCATTGTTGTCGCAAAGGGCGGCACAATATCGAGTGAAAGGGTAAGTAAACCGGAAGAGTTGGGCAAATTCAAGGTCATAACCGTCAGCATAGATGCCGTTCTGCCTGCCACGACAGCCCTCAGCGATATCTTATATTCCATAGAGACGCGCACCCCCAATCTTATTGTAAAAGAGCTTGACACAAGAGTGAGAAACCCTTACGCCAAGGGGCAGAAAGACCTTATGGTAAGAATGGATATCTCGGCATTGGCAGGCGTTAATTAACATGAGCAGAACAAAGTCTTTTCTTTCCCATCTCAATCTGATAAATATAACGCTGGCAGGGGTACTTATTGTTCTTGTTAATTATGTGTTGCTGCCTTTTTTGAACGAAGGTATGCAATACTCCCTGCCGGTCATTGCAAGGCATGAAAGACCTGACCCCGGAGCTGATAAAAAGGCCGAACAGACGAGGACTTCTTCGCCTCTTGACTATGTGATAATTGCAGAGCAGAACCTTTTTCACCCCGAAAGAAAAATACCCGCTGACGTAAAGGAAGCCCCGCCACTCCCAAAACCCGATTTCGTGCTGTACGGGACACTTATATCGGGTGATCTGAATATCGCCTATATTGAAGACAAGAAATCGCCGCTCAGCACACCGGGAAGGGGGAACCGGCAGAGGGCATTAATACCGGGCCAAAACCTAAGCGGCTATACCTTAAATCAGATCTATGTTGACAGGGTCATACTGACCAGGGGAGATGACAGGATCGAAGTCATGGTCACAGAGGGAAAGGATAAAAGCAGGGCAAAACAAAAGCCTGCTTCGCCACCTGCGCAACAAAAAAAGCTTGACGGCAGTGCGCTTAACCGGTGAAAAGAAATAACTTCCATCTCCTCTTTTATTTCATAAAAAAAGACATCCGGACGCGGTTTGCCGGATCAGGACTAGGGTTACTCTGGACGTTGTTAATCCCCGTCGTGCAGATACTGCTTTTCTGGTTTGTCTTTTCCGGTATTATGAAATCACGACCGTACGCCAACACATCAATGCCCTATATCTACTTTCTGCTCTCTTCATTTTTTTTCTGGCTTGCTTTTTCAGAAGGTGTCATGAAAGCGTCATCCAGTATTATCGAAAACGCTGAGATGGTAAAAAAAATCTCCTTTCCTGTAATTCTTTTGCCTATAACAGCCATTACTTCGAGCTATCTGCTGAACCTTGGCGGCTTCCTGCTCTTTCTCTTCGTATATTCCCTTTCAACATCCTTTAGTCCGCTGTTTGTAATGGTGCTTCCCGTTCTGTTGCTCCAGTTTCTCTTTTCGTTAGGACTCGGCTTGCTCCTGGCAGCTTTGATGCCTTATGTGAGAGATCTCAGTCAGTTACTGTCTTACTTCATACAGGGCATGTTCTTTGTTTCCCCGATAATTTACAGCCTGGAAGCAATACCCGATCGGTTTAAAATTATCTTTTCCCTGAATCCGCTGACTTATTTCGTTTCCTCTTACCACACGATACTGCTTTTCCGAAAGATACCGGATTTGACTTTTCTGGGTATAATCTGTCTGCTCTCTCTTGGAGCTATTGCCGGCGGCTTATTCATATTCGATAAATTAAGGTCTGGTTTTGCAGATGTCCTCTAACGTGCAGGGGAAAGCATGCATTATGTATTTTCAGCTATCCCTGATTTCTTCTGAAGCAGTAATGGAGATAAGTTCTGGAGCACCTCACCTGCTTCCTGTGAATTCGGCGTGTGCCCTATGATTGCAGTCAGGGCTGAAAATATATCAAAAGTATTCAAACTGTATGAAAAACCAATAGACAGATTAAAAGAGATCTTTGGCCGGAAGAATAAGCACCGCGAATTCGTTGCCCTTAACGATATCACGTTCGAATTGGAAAAGGGCAGCACTCTTGGATTGATTGGGGATAATGGCGCCGGCAAAAGCACTCTGCTGAAAATACTCGCCAAAACTCTTTCTCCTACCCATGGACGGATTGAGATGCAGGGAATGGTTTCATCCCTCCTGGAGCTTGGAACGGGATTCCATCCCGAGATAACCGGTCTGGAGAATATCTTCTTTTACGGCTCTCTCCTGGGCATGGATAACAGTGTCATGAAGAAAAAGGTTGATAATATTATTGAGTTCGCAGAGCTCAATGAGTTTATCCATTATCCCATCAAGACCTATTCCTCCGGCATGCAGGTCAGGCTTGCGTTCTCCGTTGCCACGGCGCTCGATCCCGAGATTCTTATTATCGACGAAGCATTGTCAGTGGGGGACCAGTATTTCCAAAAAAAATGTCTTGAGAAAATGGCTGAGTTCAGGAAGGCAGGGAAGACTATTATTTTTTGTTCACACGATCTGTATCAGATAAAGACATTCTGCGAAAAAACTCTCTGGCTGAATAAAGGAAATGTATCAATGCTGGGGGATTCAGGAGCAGTCGTAAACAGCTATGCTGCTTTTGAGCAGATGAAGTCGGACAATTATAAGACCGGGGAACAGATGCTCAAACAGGGGCAAGGCACGCACAATTCGTTTATATCGGTCAGGGATTTTCATGTAAGGCAGGAGGATGCTCGCTCCCTTGTCATTTCTTTCAATGTTAAGACCCTGGAACCTTTTCATGGTCATATCGGTTGGGCAATTTTACGGGAGGACCAGTTTCAGGTTTCTTTTATGACTACTCACATGCAGCATAAAGAGCCCTTTTTGTTTGACGGACAGCACCGTGGAACGATCACTATCAGGGATTTAAACATTGTAAAAGGAACCTATTTTATCTACATCGGGGTCTTTGACCGGGAGGCCTTTAAACCCATTCTTGTAGAATGTACTGATTTCAGAATAGATACGGGAATTGATATCCTGAATTCCTTATGCTTCTTTGACAGTATTTTCTCGATAGAGTGAACGATATGGACCAATGTGATATTTCTATCTCCATAGTCAGCTATAACTCGGCCCATGTCCTCTTAAATTGTCTTTCCTCGATTATAAAAGGAATAGAGAAACATACATTTGAACTAATTGTCGTTGATAATGCTTCATCTGACAAAACGTGTGCTTTAGTTAGAGGGCATTTCCCTCAGGTTACTCTTCTTGAAAACAGTCTCAATGCAGGCTTCGGCCGGGCCCACAATCAGGCCTTTCGCATTTCGCGGGGTAAATTGTTTCTGGTTTTGAATCCGGACACCGTACTCTCGCCCGGTGCCGTGGATAAGATAGCAAGCTTTATGGAGAGCCACGCTGATGCAGGTGCAGCTGGCTGTAAGATATGGTGGGATGACAATAAGAATTTTATGTTTCCCGACATAAGAATTCATTCCCTCATAACCGCTCTCTTCCAATTCACTCCCTTTTGCAGGTATTTTCCCAATAGCGCAATTTCCCGATGGTATTGGAAATCAGCATACCGCCTCTGGAACGCAACAGAACCAATTGAGGTTGAGGGAATCACGGGCGGATTAATACTGCTGCGAAGAGAAGCATTTGAAGAGATAGGCATGTTTGACGAGAATTTCTTTCTATTTTTTGAAGAACATGATTTACTGAAACGCATAAAGAAAGCCGGCTGGAAGATCTTTTATCTGCCAAATGCCGAGATTCAGCACTTTTTTGAAGAAAGCGTCAGGAGCGCCCCGCTTGATATCGGCAAAATATACCGGACAAGTGCGCTTTATTATTATAGAAAGCACTATGGATTATTCGGATACATTTTTATGAAGATGCTGTTTTCTTTAAACAGGATCATACCCTTTCTTGAAACGTATTTGTCTAAACTCGCAGTCCCTTACAAGGAAATTCATCCGTCAGATGGCTTGATCAATCTTGAGTGGCATACGGACAAAGAAGCAAATGAATATCTTGTGGAAATATCTTACTCGCCGACTTTTGCAGACAGAGGAGGCATGTATGTCAAGTCTCGCCAGATAAATTTCAGTAAAGATATATTGAACCGATTGCCGAACAAAACAGGTTTTATAAAAATAATTCCGATCTACACAAATAGAATCGGAAAAGCCAAGGATTTTTTTGCAATAAGAGAAGCCTCATAGTATACCCTGATTAAAATCTGCCTTCAGGAGGGCAGAACGCTGAAGAATTATGGGCTGCCTTTTTTATTAATTCGCTTTAACTGCAATCTCAGGCCTCATTTCAGGCAGCTCTTCCCTGATCAATGTATTTATCCTGCCTTTTTCAACAAACCATTCCTTATGCAAATGCAGAAAAGTAGCATTACATGTCCTGCATAACTTCACGTCATCAGCCTGCTGTTTCTCATGTTTCTTGCGAATATTATTCAATAACTTTCCATGCCATATTTCATAAAGGCTTTCCTCAGGAAACGTTCCAATGACATGATCTAACCAAAAATCTTCACAGCAAAGACCGGCTTTCCCTGTCCATGCAATGGGAAGTTGCTGATAAATCAAAGCACACGGCGTTAATAGTTTTAACCCGCCTGCTCCATTAATCCCCTGCAATCTCTTTAGCGATATATTCAGGACATCGACCAAACCCGACCACTTATCAATAAACATTTTTACATCAAGCTCTTGATGCCGCACCATGTTAAAAGAAATAACCGGATTACTGCCTTTTCTTATAGACAATAAGTATTTTATATTTTCTTCAACCAAATCAAAATCAGCGCCTTTTCTGTAATGCTCGAAAATATGTTTCTCCGCGCCATCAACTGAAAAACATATCCAGTCCAGTCCAATATCCATGATGGCGGACGCCATTTCCCTGTTCAGTAATGTGGCGTTGCTCAGGAATCCCACGGTAATATTCTTTTTGCTCCTTGCATGCGCCAACATGTCCAGAAAATCCGGATGGAGCAGTGGCTCACCCGCGCCGTGCAGGTCCAAATTAACTCGCGATGGCCATGTTCCAATCTCATCCAGAGCTTTTGTCCAAACTTCTCTGTTAATAAAGCCGATATCTCTCTTTCTCTCGACTCCCTCACCATAGGCCGGACACATCCGGCACCTTAAGTTGCAGGCATTTGTAGGTTCCAGTAAGACATTTGACGGGAATTGATCAACAGATCTTTTTTCAACCCTGCCAAAGCTCCTGATAATTTTCTTAACAAATTTCAACCGACCTGTCCGCCCTCACATCCAAATAGTGGCAATCCATAGGATCGCAGAGTTATTCCTGCTGTTTTTATATAGGGATCATATTGACAATAATTCAGGAGAATGTTTTAAATAAACAAATGAGTCTTTTCATGTCTCAGTTCACTGACAAATTATATCCAATGTTTCCTTCAATTGTCCAACCCTTAGTGGAAAATGTCTTAACGAGCGGCAATTATCGCAGGAAGAAAATATCCAATTTCCTTCTGAATCAGGTTGAAATTAAGATAGGCAGGACAAGGCTCCTCAGTTATCCCTATATCCTCATCCTCGACCCCTCAAATATCTGTAATCTTCAATGCCCTCTCTGTCCCTCTTGGCAGGATACCACATCCCGGCCAAAAGGCAAAATGGACATACATCTCTTCAGGAAAATAATGGCTGAAGCGGGACCTTATATAATCACCGTGAATCTCTGCAATTGGGGAGAGCCTTTTTTAAATCCTGACCTCTCTGAGATGATTGCCGTAGCCAAGCGATACAGCATTGTCACCGGGCTTAGCACAAACCTTAACTACCTGCCTGATGATGCCGCAGAACAGGTTATGGACGCCGGTATCGATATTATTGTCATATCGCTTGACGGTATTACACAGGAGACCTATTCAAAATACCGGCAAGGAGGTGAGCTGCAAAAAGTATTGGCTAATATTGAAAAGTTGAATTACTTCAAAAGAAGATCCGGCAACAAAACCACACTTGCTTGGCAGTTCCTGGTGAATAAATACAATGAGAAGGAATTGGAAGGTGCCGAAGCGCTCGCCGTGAAAATGGGAATGCATTTTCTGCCTTCTGCCATGAGAAGTTCTATGGGAAAAGAACTGATCCTTCCGCTTTATGAAAGAGTCCAGGAAATGAAGGACTGGTTTCCGGAAAACCGGACATACAGGAAATATCCATCTGATATCAGACCCGAAACAAAAACAAGCCAGCAGACCTGTAAATGGTTGTGGAACTCCATGGTCATAAATTGGGACGGCTCGGTAGCGCCCTGCTGCGGCATCTTTGAGGAAAAATGGGATTTTACTAATCTTTCACAAAAGGCAGCAACATTTCATCAGGCTTGGAACAGCCCTCATTACCGGCTTGCAAGAAAACTGGTGAGCGCCTACCTGAAAAAATCAGACAAGCTCCCCAAACTCATACACAACGCCGAAGCTGAAGGCCTGATCTGCAGAAACTGCATTAAATACGGTTTTTTGGAAGACTGAGCTAAGAAGCATCATAATCGCCCATATTATAAAGAAAATTATCATAAAACACGTTGCCATTGACTCCGCACTCAGCATTCACAGGCTTAAAGGCAACAGGGATTCCATCTTCCCTGCTGTATCCGGTACTGTTTAGACATATTGAGATTGGGTCCTGATCGTGGGCCCAAAACCTTATCCCCCTGAGATTCAGACTTCGAAAGGCATACCTCTCAACGGAACGCACTATCCCCTGAATATCTATGACATCTCCGTAAAAAAACTCCAGCACGTCCATGCAGCCGTCTTCAACCTTAAAAACAATCGCCCCCTTCAGACGGCGAAAAGATCTGAATGTCAGACAAGAATAACTTCTGCAGGGCCTCTCAAGATATCTCCATTTCAGATAATCCATATTTTTTGCAATTACTAAAGAGCCTTCATATTTGTCATGGACAAGCAGCCTGTCAATACCATTGTCTTTTAAACAATGCCACCCCTCATTAATACTAATAACACCTGCCAAAAAACCGGTCTTACTATGTTCTTTTTTATAAACATTTAAAAGCCTGTATCCTTCTCCCCCCAGGAGAAGAGACTGCAATCTGGCATGTCTCGGCGAAGGGAAGCCAAAAGCAAAATCCATGCGGTTATCAGCATAAAACAACTCGCCAAGCCTGACGATAACAGGCCTTTTGCCTGCAAATTTACCCCTGTATCCGGGATGAGTCATAACATCGCAGAACTGATAGGCCCAAAGGGTTTTGTTTCTAAAGCTAAATTTAAGCTTCAGCCCTCCATAAAAGGCAACAGCGCTGTCTTTGTCAAAAGCAACATATCCAGCGGTTGACCATGGCGATCTTTCATACTTCCACAGAAACCACTCCTCACTCTCCGGTGAACTGAAAGAAGCAGAAAAAAGCTCCAGGATTTTAGCGATATCATCATGCCTGAATCTTCTTATTATCAAATTTTCAGTTTGTGTCTGACCATCTGTCATTATTTAAAAAACCTCTTCCAGAAAGGCACCGGCTCGAAAAAATGCCGCAACAGCATATACGACATATCCTTATCTCTGAGCTTACCGTTAAGCAGGAAAAATGCCTCCGCATATTTTGTTTCAGGAGAGAGCGTGGCAGTCCTGAAGCGATTTAAACCTTCTACCCTGTAAATATAGTCGTTATAATAAAGTTCTGTCGAATAGTGTCTTATTGCCGATTCCTTCTGCTGCATCTCACTCGATATGTCAACAAGCGTATTCGGATAAAGAGGCATAAGCACCTCATAAAAGGCTACGGGAACTTTCATTTCCCTGAAAACCTTCCAACCCATCAGAGCTGTTGCCTTATGGTCAGGATGAACTTCATAGGGCGATGTGACATATATCAGCCCGGGCCTGAAAGTTTCCACCAGTCTTTTTAACTTCAGATAGGATTTGTCAGCCTCCCTTGCGACCTCCCGATCCTCAAAATCCCAGAACTCATGCTCATCAACTCCCAAGGCAGCAAGGGCCTTTAAAGTGCATTCGCGCCTTACATCCTTATAGTGCTTGCCAAAAACTCCATGAAAGTCGCCTTTGTCTCCTGAAGTGAGGAATACCACCCTGACCCGTCTGCCCTTCTTGATATGTTTTATAATAGCCCCACCGCAACCTATTGATTCATCATCGGGATGAGGCGCGAGGACGAGACAGTCCCTGTCAGAAAAATCAGACGTCACGAACGGATATAATTCGGATTCATTGTTTATCAATTATTCTTCCTCCCTCCAGATATTGAAGGTCTGTCTCATTATAAAAACATGACCAGATATGCCTGACTTTAATTCTTTTTGAGCGATGCAAAAAAGAAGCAATACTGACCATGGGCGCACCTTTGTACGGCTTTAAAACAGTAATAAAGGCGCCGCAGTCTCACGCAATTATGCTGACAGCCTTTTCAAGCCTCTTCAGGGCCTTCTCTTTGCCTATCACTTCGAGCACCTCATAGATGCCCGGGCTTTCGGTGCCGCCGGTCATGGCAACGCGCACTGGCTGTGCAAGTGCACCGAGCTTCACACCATGTTTTTCGACAAGAGCCTTGAAGACAGGCTCAAGCCCTGCATGGGAAAAATCTGCATGCGATGCAAGTGCATTATTCAGGTCTTTAAGCAACGGCAGGCTCTTATCGTTGAGGAACTTTTCTTTTGCCTTCTCGTCAAAGGTCACCTCTTCAACGATATAGTACCGAAGCGACTTTGCAAGCTCAACCAGGGTCTTTGCCCTCTCCTGCAAGGTCTTCACCGCCCTCGCAAGCCAGGCCATATCCAGCGCCTGTCCCTCAGCGATGATAGTTTCCTTTACCAGAAAAGGCGTCACCAGTTCGGCAAGTTTCTCAGGAGGAGTCGCCATGATATATTGCTGGTTCAGCCAGAGAAGCTTTTCCGGATTGAATACTGCGGCGGCATTGCCAACATTTTCAAAGGAAAAATAGTTAATCAGCTCTTCACGGCTAAAGACCTCCTGATCGCCGTGTGACCAGCCAAGGCGCACCAGATAGTTCACCAGCGCGTCGGGCAGATATCCCATTTCGTAATACGCCATGACCGAGGTTGCTCCATGACGTTTTGAAAGCCGCGTTTTATCAGCACCGAGGATCATAGGCAGATGGGCGAATTTGGGGATCTCATATCCAAGGGCCCTGTAAATATGGATCTGCTTCGGCGTATTGTTCAGATGGTCGTCACCGCGTATGACATGGGTAATACGCATATCTACGTCATCCACGACAACGGTGAAATTGTATGTAGGCGTATTGTCCGACCTCAGGATGATCAGGTCATCAAGCTGGCTGTTCTCAAAGACTACACTGCCCCTGATCAGATCATCGACAACGGTCTCGCCCTGCTGCGGTGTCCTGAACCTGACAACAGGGTTGCGGCCCGGGACAGGATCCTTAAGATCCCTGCATCTGCCGTCATACTTTTGTGGTTTGCCCTGCGCTATCGCAAGATGTCTGCGCTGCTCAAGTTCCTCCGCTGAACAGTAGCAATGATATGCCTTGCCTTCCTGTACCAGTTTTTCGACATAGTCCCTGTATACGCCGAATCTGTCTGTCTGTCTGAATGGACCCTCCTGCCATTCGAGGTTCAGCCACTTCATACCCTCGATAATCGCCTCGATATATTCATCGGTCGAACGGGTCCTGTCTGTGTCCTCGATCCTGAGGACAAAGGTCCCGCCGTTGTGACGCGCATAAAGCCAGTTGAACAGGGCAGTGCGTGCCCCGCCTATATGAAGATGTCCTGTGGGACTGGGTGCAAAACGAACTCTGATAGTGTCAGTCAAAATATGCCTCCTGAATCTGAATTAATGAGCTCACATGCCTAAAATTTCCCCTGTACTATACCAAGTCTCACAAACTTTTTTGTCGTCTCTGTCACCTTGAATCTTTCGTCCGCCCTGTGACCGGCTACCCATACGATAGCGTCTCCGGAAACCACAATAGGAATGCTGTCACGCTCGTCGCGTGCAATTTTGAGATCAACAAAAAGGTCCTGAAGTTTCTTTTTCCTGCCGAAGCCCGTGGGAAAGAAAAAGTCCCCTGGTCTGCGCGGCCTCACCGTGAGCGGAAACTGCACCCTCTCTGCGTCAAGGAGCGCTGCCGATCTCCCGTCACAAGCCTGCGCGGGCAGCTCTTCCATGGCAGCAGTCAGCACGTACCCGGCACCTTCAATCACCGCCTCGCCGGGCAGATCAAGGGTATACTCTGCAATGCGCAGGGGCTCCTCGGAAGTGATGACAAGGAGAGAGTATCCCTTGATCACCCGTAGGCCCCTCGGCAGCAGAAGCCTGTCGCCGCTTTTCCCCTTCTTGATGAGTGCAATGATATCTTCGATATGCTGAAAGCTAATGCCCCTTAGGCCTTCCGTTTCGCTGATCGCACGCCTGAGCACCCTCCGCAGTATGACTATTTCCATAGCCTCCATAGGCGACAGAAAGAGCTCAATCCTCTTCGGCGACTTTCTGCTGATCAGCTTCATCAGGTTCTTTGTAACAAGGATCCCGAAGTACCGCTCTTCTTCCCGCAGTATCTCCATGGTATGACCAAGGGACTGCAGCAGCTTCGGGTTCGCCTGCTTCAGCATGGGCATGAGCCGGACCCTTACCATGTTTCTGAAGTAGTCTTCTTTGAGATTGGAGGAATCCATGACCGGTATGATGTCCCTGACTGCAAGGAACCTCTCGATCTCATTTCGTCCGGCCTGAAGAAGAGGGCGTATGATGTTGCCACGTTTTACGGGTATGCCGGAAAGTCCTGCAGGTCCTGCACCCCTGACAAGCCTCATCAGCAGGGTTTCTGCCTGATCGTCGGCATTGTGGGCAACAGCCACCTTGTCTGCCCTGATCTCAGCCGCTACCCTCGCGAAGACCTGATACCTGAGTTCCCGCGCAGCTTCCTGTCTATTCATGCCGCGTTCTTTAGCATAAGAAATCACATCGACCGATTCGACCATGATGGGGATACCGAGACCTTCGCAGAACTTCCTGCAGAACGCTATCTCTGCCGGCACTTCAACAGGTCTGAGATTGTGGTTTATATACAAGGCGTGTATCTGGAGCTGATATTTCTCTTTAAGTACATGGAGCAGGCAGAGCAGGCAGGTCGAGTCAGGGCCGCCCGAAAAACCGACGAGCAAAGAATCTCCTTCTCCAAGGAGACTGTTCCTGCGAATAGTAAGTTCAACGTTTTCTATGAGGTTGTCTTCAATCATGGTCTCTCTGCCGGTTTCTTTAATAACAGGGGCTGATTGTATTATGATATAAATTATGGTCCACAGCAAAGGTTATGAAGGCCCCTTCCGTGAAACATAAGAGCGTTACCGAAAAGAACGAATCCAGGGGACCCTCGTCCGCCAAACAGCCAGGGGCTTCCTGCAAGGCATATGGAGACAAGGTAACCATATGCATCAATGCTGACTGTATGCTCAGAAAAAAGGCGGGGGGATGTCTCGGTTTTGAAGGGTGCCCCGGCTTTAAGTCCCGCTAATCTGACTGCACCGCCAGGATATTTTTCATCCCGTCGGCGGCACGTGCATGGGAAGGATCGATCTTGAGCGCTTTATCAAAAGTATTCTTTGCCCTGGTCATAAAACCAAGCCTCAGATAAATATGACCAAGCTCTGCAAAATAATCAGCATTGTAAGGAGAGAGATTAAGGGCCTTGCGTATTGATGCCTCAGCCTCCTTGATCTTCTTGTTCCTGAGCAGGGCAATGCCGTAAAAATAATAATAATCGGACACTGACTGATCGAGATACACTGCCTGGCCCAGGAAAGTCATGGCATTCTCATAGTCCTGATTTCCCAGGCTTTCCCGTCCCTGCCGGTATTTCTCCTGCGCCATGGTCTTGTTGTTCGTAGCCGGAGGTTCCTTTTGATGAGCAGAAGCCTGAGGCGTCTGACTGACGCTGCCAGTCCGTGAAAGCTCCCGGTAAGCCTCATTGATATAGGCAAAAATCACATTGAGCTTTTCCCTTGATTCCCCCGACTGCATAAGCAGATATCTGTCCGGATGATATTCTTTGGCCAGGGCATGATAGGCACGTTTGATCTCTGCAGACGTTGCACCTGGCAACAGACCGAGCACCCCCTGGTACCCCAGCGTCTTGTGCTCGCGGTAAAGTTTGTCGATCTTGTCAGAAATTTCAGAATCAAAAGTCTTTTCCTCTCGTGCGGACTCCTGCTCCTCGGACTTCTCCTCTGCTCTGTCAGCCTCCAGTTCAAGCAACTGGGAGTTAAAGAGTGCGTAGACCGATCGGAGGGTATCTTCCTCCGTCAGGGGCGACACTGAGAGAATTTCTGCCAGTGATGTTTTCCTGTTGATCAGCGTCAGAATCTCTTTATCCCGCGTCTCAAGCACAAGACGATCAAGAATACTGCCTGCTTCAGATGAGACCGCTACGCTGGTATGGTGACGGAGATAGCGATTCCTAAAGGCATCGATATGCTCTGTCTTACGGGAACCGCGATACAACAAATCATTGGTATTCAGTTTCAGTATGACAATCTCATTTCTCGGAAGGGCCTCTTCCCGGAAGCTGAATGCGGCATCCTCGACATTGCAGAGGTTCATAATAACGGCCTCCACTCTCTGATGTACGGCCTGAACCAGCTCTTGCGGCGTGAGATACCGCATTTCCACAAGCACTGCCCCCTGACTCTTTCCTGTTTCCTTTGCCAGTGACAGGGTATTCTGATACTGTCGGGACGATATCCTGTCTGACGCAAGAAGCATAGCGCCTAACTGCTCCTGCTCCTGGTCAGATGACGAAAAGACCATCTCCCCGTCTTTAAAGAATATCTTTTTCTTCCACTGTTCTGCTTTAATATTCAGCACTCCTGTCTTCCGGGTGCGTTGAATGCCCAGCACAATGTCCGACAGTCGGTAATAGCCGAGCATCCCTTCCAGCGGTCCGATTTTGTACATCCCGACTCTGAGGCCGGAGAACATCTCCCGTTTCCAGATGATCTTGCCCGTTGCATCAAGATTGATGTCCCGGATCTTCAGATCCAGAATCTGTGTGTCGATATCTGATTTGCCCTTGATCAGGATGCCCATACCATCGAGGGAAAAATCGGTCACAACAGCGGGAACCGTCGAGCCCGTAATAATAAGGTCAAATTCGAGGTCGAGCTTTCGTCTTGGAAATGAGCGCTTGTTTACGATATCTTTCACGGCGTTCTGCTACTCACCCTGTTTGTTGATCTGCTGGTTTTCAGGAAAGACCAGTGTCATCACCTGCCCAAGGCTCCCCGGCGAACCAATATCCCTGCCGTCAAGGTTCAGCCTGATGCCGCCCGCATTGCCGAGTTTAATGACCGCTTTGTCAGTAAACTGCCACATCCTGGTCATGCCCGGCCTGAGCAGAATTTCCTCATATTTGCCATTTGAAAACCTGATATGCATCCAGCTCAGATCATCTGCAGTAATCACAAGGCTATGCTCACCGGACATCCGGGGCTTCTGAGCGTCCGTCGTCTGGCCGCTCAAAGCCGGTTGCACAGGTCCGCTTGCAGGAAAAGATTGCCGTATCTCTGTCTGGACCGGCTGAACATGCTCAACGGCGCGTGGTGGCACAGCTGCCACTTTTTTCTCAGACTCTGAGCTTTCCTGTCTCAGGATAACGACACCAAGAATGAGCAGAATAAACACCAATATGGGAATTACATAGTAATAAAAAGGGGTTTTCTTCTTTGATGATGCAATAGGGAAAATGGTCGATGGTTTGGGCTGTGTAAGATGTCCGGTATAATAGTCAATGATCGGCTCAGGATCAATATGAAGATATGTCGCATAGCAGCGTATATAGCCTATGGTATATACGGCAACCGGAAGCTTATCAAAGCAATCTCCTTCAATGGACGCAAGGTAGTCTTCCTTGATCTTCAGAAGATCTGCAGTCTGCTTCAGGTCAAGCCCCAGCTCTTCCCGCCTTTTTTTCAGAAGTTCCCCTGCCACTCCCTCTCCTTGCAATCGTTTATGATTTTTTTATTATCAACTAATTAAAAATCTTTATGCAAGTTTTGGGCATACGACTAAGGCTTTCCCGTCGCTGTGCACCATCCCGCTAAAAGGATAATGGTAAACCGTTTATGGTAGCATAGTTTACAATGCATCGTATCGCAATAACAGGTATAGGAGCTGTAACGCCGCTGGGCAACACATTCCAGTCCTCCTGGGAAGCTGTCTGCAGGCAGCAGTCAGGAATTGGGCGGGTTACTCGCTTTAACACGTCAGACATGTCCTGGAAGGTCTGCGGCGAGCTCAAGCGTTTTGACCCTTCTCCCTATCTCAGTATAAAGGAGATGCGAAGGCTTGACCCCTTTGCACAATATGCAGTAGAAGCTGCGCGTATGGCTGCGGAAGACGCCGGACTCGTTTTATCGGACGCATCACGCATCACGCGTCACGAGTTACTTGAAAAAGGCGGGGTGATTATCGGATCGAGCAGGGGCGGCATAGGGACAATAGAAAAAGCAGTCAGCAGTCAGCTATCAGCTATCAGCTATCAGCAGAAAACCCGCCGTTTATCCCCGTACCTGATGCCCTCGACAACCATAAGCATGGCAGCCTCATATACTGCTCAAAAACTCGGCCTCAGAGGGCATTGCCTCGGCATATCGAACGCCTGCACATCAGGCACAAATGCGATCGGTGAGGCGTACCGGCTGATTAGGGCCGGCTTCACCGGGCCTGTCTTTGCAGGAGGCACTGATGCACCGCTCTGCAGGACCTGTATGGAAGGATACGGCGTTGCCGGGGCACTGTCGAAAATCTCTGACCAAAGCGCAAGCAGGCCTTTTGAGCAGCATCGTGATGGCTTTGTGCTTTCTGAAGGTGCATGCATCCTCGTTCTTGAAGAATATCAGGCCGCACGAAAACGGAGGGCAAAAATCTATGCCGAGATCATAGGGTATGGCAACTCGATCGATGCGTTTCATCAGACACGGCCGCTTGCCGAAGGAGAGGCACGGGCCATGAACAGCGCCTTATTTTCTGCAGGGATTAAGCCCAAAGATATTGATCTGATTAGCAGCCACGGAACATCAACCCGTGCTGGAGACATTGCCGAATGCCGGGCGATCCATCACGTCTTTGGAGAACGGGCCGGCCGCATCCCGGTAACTGCCATGAAATCCATGACAGGACACATGTTAGCGGCCTCAGGCGCTTTCGAAACCGCTTGCACTGCCATGTCAATCTGTCAGGGCACCCTATTGCCAACGATTAATCTGTCAGAGCAGGACGAAAATATTCAGCTTGCAGTCGTCAGGGAGACAACCTCTGCAGACATCAGGCTCGCGGTTGTGAACTCTTTTGGTTTCGGCGGAGTAAATGCTGTTCTGGTGCTTAGGAAGATCAATAGATAGCGCTGACAATCAAAGCAACGTTATAGCGCTTTCTCGTAAATCCGGTATTTCTTGTACAGCCGGCCGCCGGCCATCTCCACGATCCGCTGCACAGGGATATTGTCTTCAAGGATCCAGGAGAACTCGACATTTAGATACTTCCCCTTCAGCATGGCAGGGAAGACCTCCCGCAAAAGGACAGCATCAACTCCCTTATTCCTGAATTCACGGGTTATGCCGAGCAGAAGCAGCCTGAGCCCCCTTATCTTCCTCGAATAATACAGCGCCTTAAGAATGCTAAGCGGGTTCAGACTTCCCTTCATTTGTTTAAGAACAACGTTGAAGTCAGGCACCATGCCAAGGAACCCAACGGGCTTGCCCTCGTGTTCAGCGATCAGGGTAAGCTCAGGCACTACGATCTGCCGGAGCCGCTCGCCGAGATAGAACAGCTCCTCATCCGTAAGCGGGATGAACCCCCAGTTCTTCTCCCAGGCGGCGTTGTAGACCTCTTTGAATACCATCATCTCAGCGGCAAATCTTCTTTTGTCAATCGGCCGCACCGTGATCCCGCGCTTTTCAGCTATGGCAGCAACCCGCAGGACCTTCTCAGGAAGGGTATCCTGCATGTCGTAGATATAGGCGTAAAGGTCCTTTGCCTTTGTCATTCCGCACTGTTCCATAAGATCGTTGTAATACGGAGGATTATACGGTGTCATGATCATCGGATGTTCATCATATCCCTGAATAAGAAAGCCGCACTCTTCATTCGTCGAAAAGTTCATTGGCCCCCGCATGACCTTCATGCCTTCTGTTTTGAGGTCAACAGATACGGTCTCGATCAGGGCATTGGCAACATCTCTGTCGTTCACTGATTCAAAGAAGCCAAAAAAGCCTGCATCCTCCTGCTGAAATTCCCGGTGGCGTCTATTGATGATGGAACATATCCTGCCGACAATCCTGCCATCTTTTTTTGCCACAAAGTATTTGACCGCAGCATGCATAAAAAAAGGGTTCTTTCGGGAGAACTGGTCCCGCAACTCTTTCCTGAGCTGGGGAACATAATTGGGGAAGTTCTTATACAGAGAAAACGACAGTTCTATGAAACGATCAAGGTCTTTTGGAGTCTTAACTTCGAGAACTTGCAAGGTTCATCCGATCAGGCCCAAGGCCTTTCCGACCCTCTCAAAGGCAGCCAGCACTCTGTCAAGCTGTTCTTCGGTGTGGGTTGCCATATAGCTTGTTCTGATGAGCGCGTGACCTTCAGGGACTGCCGGGCTTATGGCAACATTGACAAATACCCCTTCATCCTGCAGCATCATCGCGGCCTTAAAGGCTATCTCATTTTCACCGACAATGACTGGAATTATCGGTGTCTCGCTCGGGCCTATCTCAAATCCGAGGTCACGAAACCCCTTCAGCATCTTGTTAGTGTTCTTCCAGAGCTGCGCGATCCGTTCAGGCTCGCTCTCAATAATGTCGAGGGCAGCACTCACTGCAGCAACTGAGGCAGGCGGCGGGCTTGCGCTGAAAATAAGCGCCCGGGAAAAATGCTTGATGTAATGGATCACCTCTGCCGATCCTGCAATAAAACCTCCGATGGACGCAAGGGACTTGCTGTATGTTCCCATGATGAGATCAACATGCTTCTCAATACCAAAATGTTCTGCAGTTCCCCTGCCGGTCTTGCCTAACACACCGACGCCGTGGGCATCGTCCACCATGAGCCGCGCACCGTATGTCTTAGCAAGCTCAACGACCTTAGGCAGGTTGACGATATCTCCCTCCATACTGAAGACGCCGTCAACAATAATGATCTTTTTCTTGTCAGCGTGCTCCTGAAGCACGCGTTCAAGGTCTGCCATATCATTGTGCCGATACTTCTTCACCCCGCCGTACGTAAGCCTGCAGCCGTCAATAATACTTGCATGATCCATCTTATCAATGATAACAAGATCGTTCTTGCCGACCAGTGCAGATATTACGCCGAGGTTCACCTGGAAGCCGGTTGAAAAGATAAGGGCCGCCTCTTTCCTGATGAAGCGTGCGAGTTTCTCTTCAAGCTGTACATGGATATCAAGCGTTCCGTTTAGGAAGCGGGAACCTGCGCAACCCGAGCCATATTTCCTGACCGCCTCGATGCAGGCCTCTTTAACCTTGGGGTGGTTCGTCAAGCCGAGATAATTGTTCGACCCCACCATGATCATCTTCTTGCCCTTGATGACTACCTCAGGATCCTGTGCGCTTTCGATCATTCTGAAATAGGGATAGAGGCCGACTGCCATGAGCTCCTTGGCCCTGGTAAATTTGAAGCATTTCCCGAAGATATCTGTATTTTTTTCTATAGCCATTTTTCTTTCCTGTACCAGTCTGCTGTTTTTTTAAACCCCTCCCCAAGGGGCGTCTTCGTATGAAACCCGAGTTCCTTCATTGCCCTTGCCGGGTCACACGTCCAGTGGGGATAGCGAATCTCCTGAATTTTGTCAGGGTTAATTATACCTTTTTTCTGAATTTTTTGAAGCAGAGCGGCAAGGGCAGGCAGGATCGAACGCGGCAGCCTCAGGCGAAATGCCTTTCTGCCAAGAATCGAGGACATTGTTTCCAGGATGTCGTCATTCGTATAGATCCTCTTGTCAGCAAGATAATAGACCTTGCCGGCAGCCGCTTCTGTCTCTGCTGCCAGGATCATTCCCTGCACAAGGTCCTCAACATAAATAAGCGAATAGGAAGAGTCCCCCCAGTAGGGAAAAAGCCTGTTCTGTACGGCTTTGAAAACAAGAAAGAAGTCAGTGTCCCTGGGGCCATACACCGCAGGAGGCCGGACAATGGTGACCGGCAGCATCCCCTTATTGGAGAGCACTGCCTGTTCACCTTCCAGCTTGCTTTTTCCATAAACTGAAACCGGGCTGGCAGGGGCATCCTCGATCAGGGGTCTGCCATCATTGCTCGGGCCTGCAGCAGCAAGACTGCTGACATGAAGAAATCTTTTGAGTGCCGGATTCGTCCTTGCCGCAGCAGCGATAAATATTTGCGTACATTCGGCATTGGCATGATAAAAGTCTCTGGCTGAATCTGCCTTGGTAAGCCCGGCCAGATGAAAAATATATTCAAACTCAGCCAGTTTTCCCTCATAGGAGTTTGTTTCCCCAAGATCGGCCGGCAGATACTGCAGTCTGAGATGTCTTAGCCATTTGAGATTTGATGTTTTTCTTACAAGGCAGGTAACTTCATAGCCCTTCCTGCAAAGGGCTTCAACAAGAAAACTGCCGATAAAACCCGTTGCACCGGTGACAAGGGCTTTCATGATGCCAAGGCAGAAAAGAAGCTGAGACAGACAGAAGACGGCACATGAACAGGCGTTAGGGCCGAGTTCACTGCTCCAGGCACTGCTTCAGGGTATCATTCAGCTCATCAAGTTTGAAGGGTTTTTTCAGGGTGCAGATGCCTTTGGATCTGAACTCATCTTCAAGTTCATTGGTGATAAAGGCTGAGCAGACAATGATCTTCGGTCTCTGTTGAGCGTTTTCGAGCTGTCTGATCAGTTCCACACCGCCACCTTCAGGCATACGCAGATCAACAAAAAGCAGGTCTATCTGCCCGGTCCTGAGCTTCTCAGCAGCCTCTGCAATGTTCGATGCGGTCATGACATCATGACCGCTCTTTTTGAGCGCACGGTCAAGAAACCACCGCACAAGCTGTTCATCGTCAACAACAAGCACATTCATGGCGATATCTTAATATATCTCATGGATTAAATAAAGACAGGATTTCAGACCCTATCCTGCAGGAAGCCGAATTTCTGCATTCTGTACCTGAGGGCATCTCTCGTAAGATTCAGCAGACGCGCAGCCTTTGTCTGGTTTTGTTTTGTCTTTTCAAGGGCCTGCCTGATAAGTTCTTTTTCAACTTCTTCGATATCAAGACCGGCAGCAGGCAGCATGATCTGGCCGGAAGAGATCTCTGCCGGTCCCTCGCTCTTGGCCGAAAGCTCGATCGGCAGATGTTCATGCAGTATGTATTCGTCATTCTCAAGGATCATTGCCCGCTCGATCACGTTTTTCAGCTCCCTTACGTTGCCGGGCCAGGGATAGGCTAAAAATGCGTTTTCCGTCTCCCTCGACAGGCCTCTCACATTCTTTTTGAAATCCCTGTTGAACTGATCGATAAAGAAGCGGGCAAGAAGAGGGACATCGTCAGGCCGCTCCCTGAGCGGAGGAAGCATAATAGGAATGACCTTCAGGCGGTAATAGAGGTCTTCCCTGAAATTCTCCTTCTTCACCTCTTCTGAAAGCTTCTTATTGGTAGATGCAACGATCCTCAGGTCAACCGTAATATCCCTTATGCCGCCGATTCTCTTGAATGTCTTGTTCTCGATCACCTTAAGGAGCTTTGCTTGTGTGCTGAGCTTCAGATCACCTATCTCATCGAGAAAGATGGTGCCCCCGTCCGAAAGTTCAAAGAGGCCCTTCTTCATCTGCTTTGCATCGGTAAAAGCCCCCTTCTCGAAACCAAAGAGCTCGCTTTCGATCAGCGTGTCAGGGAGGGCTGTGCAGTTTATGTCCATAAAGGGCTTTGCTGCCCTGCTGCTCTCATAATGGATCACCTTTGCAATCATGTCCTTGCCGGTCCCGCTCTCACCCTGAAGGAGAATGGTCGTGGCATCGCTCTTTGCAACCTTCCTGACAAGGTCCATGATCTTCATCATCTGCGCGGATTTACCAATAATGCTCGTAAACTCGAACTGCTTTGATATCTGCGTCCTGAATTGCGAGACCTCCTTCCGCAAAGTCACGGTCTCAAGAGCCTTGCTGATCAGGATCTTGAGCTTTTCCATATTAAAGGGCTTCTCAACAAAATCATAGGCGCCGAACTTGATCGTTTTGACAGCAGTCTGAATATCTCCAAAGGCCGTGACCATGATTACGATCGTATTGCTGCTCTCTTTTTTAATACTCTCAAGCACGTTCAATCCTGAAATGTCAGGCAGGTGGATGTCGAGGAGCACGATGTCAGGCTGCTCAGCGTAGAAGAGGTCAAGACCTTCGAGCCCTTTTTCAGCGCTGATTACCGTATACCCTTCCTTGGACAGGTTCTGTTCAATGGACCAGCGGAGCAGCTTTTCATCATCTATAACCAGGATCTTTGGGATTTCCATTGTTACCTCTTACGTGGGATTATAATATGAAAGAAGTTCCCGATGCCAGGTTCGCTCTCGACCCTGATCCTTCCGCTATGACTCTCGACGATGTTCCTGCTCACCGCAAGACCCAAACCTGAGCCGGTATATTTTGTTGAAAAGGAGGGCTTGAATATATTTCGGATATTCTCATAAGTCAGTGCACGGGCAGTATCTGCAGACATAATCCTGATCTCATCCTTTTCACGGTCATGCATTGTTGAAAGTGTAATCGTTCCGCCGTCAGACATAAGCTGCATCTGGTAGAGCAACACATCCCTCAGGACCTTTTCGATCTGATCAGGATCAACAGAGATCTCAGGCAAGGTCCCGGGTAATTCTGTCACCTCAATGCCCATTGAGGAGGCAGTCTCCTTAACACCTGCTACGGCTCTCGCCACGATTCGGTTAAGGTCGGAAGGCACAGGGTTCATCTCCTGGGGCCGGGCAAAAATGATAAGTTCCTTGACGCACCGGTCAAGACGATCTATCTCTGAAAGGATCTCGTTGCAGATCTCTTTGCGGGGGCTGTCCTCAGGTATGTCTTCTGCCATGACCTGCAGCGCTCCGCTGATACCTGCCAGCGGATTCTTGATCTCATGCGCAACCGTTGCAGCAACTTCACCGATCGATGCCATTTTTTCGAGCTGGCTCGTCTCGGTACTTTCATACCGCTGCACTGCATCCCGTGCCTTTTCAAGTTCTGAGGTTATTCTGTTGACCCCAAGAGCTATTGCCGTAAGCTCTTCAGCCCCTGATGCAGAAATCCGTGCGGTTGCATCGCCCTCAGCAATGCTATTGATCTCCGCGATAACTTTTTCAAGCGGCTTTTTGATCTGACGACGAGCAATGATGGCAAGGGCAAGGGACAGTAGACCTGCACTGATCAGCCAGGCAGCGAGCGTCCTCACAATAGCGCCTGTAACGAGACTTTCCTCTTTCCCGTGCATAACCTCAAGGTCAACAATGGCCCTGACCTCGTCACCGGCGCCATGGCATCTCTGGCACGGCCAGTCATTGCCCATGATCATAATGCTCGAATAGACCTTGCGCCCCTGAGACGTGTGGACAAAAAGGGAAGGGTTCTTGCGTGCCCTGAAGACCTTCAGATGCTGATCATCGACCTTCTGACCAACTTCTCCGGGGATGGTAGAACTCAAGACAATGCCGCTGTCTGAAAAAACCCTTACAGCCCTGATATCCTCTGCCGCAAGGCCGTCAAGGAACCGCTGAAACTCTTCCCTCGGCCTGCCTTCCAGCATGATCGATTTCAGCCCGTTTGTGACAACCTCGGCAAGCAGTGCTACACGCTCTTTTTTTGCATCGTCAATATGTCTCTGCGTTACGCCATAGTTTAGCCATGAAAAAAATCCACTCACAACTAAGAATACGGCGACAATAGACAGGATATGCCTTCTGTAAAGGCTCACTGGATGATTCATTCCCCCTTATTCCAAGTCGCATTCAATTGCAAACTGCGTTGGCTTCGTCTGCTTAAGGCACCTTCCGGGGCAGCTCCTTAACATACTCAACAGTACGCCTGCATCGCTGCCGCCTTGCCGCCTTGTTATCTTTTTGAATGCAGTGTGGAACTATTGTCCGCCATAACTGTGAAGACCCGAGAGCAGCAGGTTCACTCCAAGATAGGTGAATATCACGGCAATGAATCCGAGCACGGCAACCGCAGCCACCTTTCTCCCCTTCCATCCCCTCATGAGGCGGCTGTGGAGAAAAAAGGCATACATGAACCAGGTGATCAGAGACCAGGTCTCCTTGGGATCCCAGGTCCAGTATTTACCCCATGCCTGATCAGCCCAAATGGCGCCAAAGATGAGCCCCCCTAAGGTGAAGATCGGAAACCCGATTGCAATGCTCTTGTAGGTCAGATCGTCTAACATCTCGGAAGAGATATTGAAGCTCGTGATGATCTTCCTGAGCAGACCGCCAAACCGCCAGATTACAAAGGTAAGACCGGCGGTAGCCGCATAGCTGAAAGCGACAACTGCAGATGACTCACTTCTGAACGATGCCTTAAACAGGTAACTCTTGATCAGCTCCTGCTTGCCCATAAAGGCCACCTTGAACGTAAGGAAATCCAGTCCCATGGCAGCAAGGGTTGCGACAAAGATACCAAGCGTAACAGTCCAGAAGATGTATGAAGCCTCATTCTTCTCCTCAGATCTTACGATGAGATACATAAGCCCGGTGCTGAACGAGACCGCAAAGAGCGCATAAGCGATGAAGCTCATCATGACATGCGCCAGTAGCCAGTTGGACTGGAGTGCAGGCACGAGAGGCTGGATGTTCTTTGACATTCCCGAAAGATCGATAAACGCAAGTGCCAATGCCGCAACAGGGGTGATGAATGCGCCGAAGCTCTTGTTCTTGTATTTGAACTCGATGATAAGGTAAACAGCGATAAGACACCAGACAAAAAATACCAGAGATTCATACAGATTGGTAAGAGGAACAGCACGGAGCCACCCCATCTGACCAAGCTCTGCAAACTCTGCCCACCGCAATAGGAGCGCAAGGCTCTGCGAAACAAAACCGACAATGGTGATCGTAGTGGCCACCATGCCGATGCCGCTCTTTCTGAATGCAAGATAGCTGATATAGAGCATCATGGCAACAAAATAGGTAATGGTGGCAAAACCAAAAAAGAACGAACTCTTCATCTTACTTTCCTCCCTTTTGCTCGGCCTGCAACAACGTGACCAGCTTTTCAACTCGCCGCTCAAGAGTCGCCCTGTTTCTATTTGCCGAGGCACCGATAATGACCTTCACACTGTTCTTTTCTTCTGCAAGGGAAACCCAAACTCTTCTGTGGCTCATAAAGAATGTCATGTACAGTCCGACAGCCATGATAATGCAGCCAAGATAAACAATGACCACACCCGGATCCTTCCTTACCTGCATGCCTGTGTACTGAACACCCCAGAGGTCAAGGAACTCTACCCGGTTACCGTCAGGCAGATCCCATGTCTTGGGAAACCTTTTCAGGAGCCAGCCGGAATATTTCTGAACTCCCTTGTCAGAAAAATCCACAAAGATCGCGGGGTTCACCATCTGCTCTGCAAAGGTGAAGGCCTTGCCGTTCTCGTCAAAAGAGAGCGCAGGACTGAAATCCCGCACATGACCCTCAACAGCAGTTCCGGGTATAGAGAACTTGTCGCCGACCTTGAGGTTCAGCTGTTCAGCCTTCCCGTCCTTTGATGATGCCTTCACAATCACAACGCCTTTGCCTAAACCATCAGGATGCAGGCCAAAACTCGACTGGTAGAAGGTCACCCCTTCAAACTTAAGCGGGTCATTAACCACGATCGGCTTACTCATGACCTCTTTACCGTTCTTCAGGACAGTGAGCCAGCTCTTGTACGTCTTCGGCGTTTCCGTATTCGGATAATACTCAACCTCAAAATTGTCACAGCGCAGTTCAAAGCCGAGCGGCACCTCAACGCCACGGTCCTGGTATGCGACAGACGAGGTCTCTCCCTCAGGGAGATTCAGAAAAGCATTGTATCCGAGGAAAATGCCGAGGATTGCGCCGGCAAGTATGATCAGGATGCTCAGATGAACGATATATACACCCAGTCTCGTATAATTGCCATGTTCTGCATAAAACTGGACAGCCTGACCCTCAGCCGACTCCAGAGGCCTGAATCCGATACTGGTCATGGCAGCCACGATCTTTTCCTTTATCCCCGCAGGCTTGCCCTTAAGCGTCACTGAGCTTTTTACCGACATCTTCTCGATATAGTCAGCAGGCACAGGCCGTATCTTTTCCTGAACCAGCTTCCAGACTCGGGGCAACCGGTCAAGCGAACAGATAATCAGGTTTGCGGCAAAAAGAAGCAGAAACATGAGAAACCACCATGAGTGGTACATATCCGTGAACCCGAGTTTATCAAGAACACCCAGCACACTGTGGCCGGCATCGTGGCTGAGGCCGAACATCTTCGAAAGCACCTTGATGTTCTTCTCCGGATCTGCCTGCTGCTCAATTATTGTGCCAACGATTGACGAGAGCGAGATGAGTGCAAAGATAACAACTGCGGTCTTGACCGAGGCAAAAATATCCCAGATCGCATCGAATATGTTCTTATTCTTCTTTTCTGTCATCAATACATTCTCCTGAAAATATAGTTTTATATTTTAGTATTTTTCATAAAAAAATACACACATAGCCTGTAATTTACCCAGACTTTATGAAGAAGATATGAACAAAAAGCTCTCTTTCAGAAAAATTGGCCTGTTCTCCTCCGCGTTTACCATACAGCAAAAGCCGAACAGTCCCTTATTAAGAATAAATCCGCGAGACCGCTATGTCTTAAAGCCTCTGAAAAAAGGCATTACGAAATTCCGGCTTTTCTCCGTGCCGGGTAAGCATGTCATATTCATCATTTTTCTCTTTTATCTTCTTCATAACATCATGGGCTACAGCCCCTATCTTTGAGTCAATCGCATCTTTTAGCAGGGCCTCTGCATTCGCATCAGCCTGGCTGTGCAGCGTCATTTCCCTGATCCCGGAAATCCCGGAAATTACTTCCTGCCTATACCGCGGTTCCCGAACGATCCTTACATGGTCATCTTCATGTTCGGCAAGCTGCTGGAGAAATCCTTCCCAGGCCTTGAAATCGGGCAATTCAAAGCTGCTGTTCTCCGAGAGCGCTGGCAGGATAACGGTAATGTCTGACCTGAAATCAATATTATGGATCTGCACTGAAGCAACGATCAGGTCACCTTCAAGGCGATAGTTGAAATCCATATTATAGGACAGCCCGAAATTCCACCTTGTCTGGCCCGCATAATGCCTGCCTTCACGGGCATCAAAAGGGCCGACCCTTTCCGTTGCAGCCAAGACATCGTGAAAAGTCTTCCCGGAAACCTCATAAAATTCATAAGAAATATCTTCTCTGAACTTGAGCTTGACATTGGTATTCCTGTCTTCTTTCTTGTGGTACTGCTGACGATCCCTTTTCTTTGTACCAAAGGGATTATCCGTGACGATCAGGGTTCCTTCTTCATCGAAATACCGGAAGACCTCTGCATGCGCGGCTCGAACGAACGAGAGACAGAAAAGAAGAATGAGGAAAGGTTTCAGTATCGTCATGGCAGGTGAAACCGGGATACAGTACACTCAGCCAGACAGTTCAACATAATATCAGGCCCGTGACGCTCGATGTCGCCGGCCTCGACGCATGGCGGCCTTTCAGGATCGCTGAGCGCCATGCTCAGATCTCCACCTTGCCGCCCATGATCTGGCCTGCCACTGCAACAATCAGAAAAAGGGGGATCACCACGTAGTCGAGCTGGGCATAAAGCCTCGCAAAGGCAACAAGGGGGATAGGCAGATGGATACAGAGAAACCATTTAAACGAAAATTTTTTCTCTCTCGCCCTGAAATATCCGAAGAAAAGATTTAACACAAAGGTGATAAGACAAATAGTGACTATTGCCACCGTGCGCGATGATACATCCATCTTGAAAAATACCTTAAATCAGACAGGCAGGTCAAGGTATCAATGACACCATACCCTTCGTTAGTAACGTCTGAGCTGCTCAATCCCACGCATACCCGACAAGCGTCAGAGGTAAAGAATTATCGCCGGAATATCAGAAAAGACCTGTTGGGACCTTCGGCATTCATCGGACTATTTCGAAGTATACGCATTCAATCCTATCGTTAGAGGTTTTCCATTTACCGTCAGATCAGTCCTCATATTCCCTCTTGTGCTGGCAACAACAAGTGTCTTGCCAGATGCACTTGGCGTTGGTTCTTCAAGGTCGCAGGTGATAATGAGCTTGTTCCCTTCGATTCTTGCTTCAATTGCCATGATTATCTTGCCTCCATAATTTTGTAGTGTCGATAAAGTATACACCAAAGAATTTACAGAAAGTATTGAGATAAAGGATATCAATAATAAAAGGGCTAACCCGTGAAGGCTAACCCCTTGTTATAAATGGTGAACCGTGCAAGATTCGAACTTGCGACCCGCTGATTAAGAGGTCACGCAAGAATGGCTAATCTATTGATGTTAATAGATTTAGTCAGTGCCGACAAATGCCACCCGGTGCATATAGAAATGCACGACGCCACCCCCGCGCCACCCAATTCAGGGCACGGGAATTCCAAAAATATAAACCGGCGAGCAGGGAAGTTACAGAGGCATGTTACAGGTAGCGCTAAGGTAAAGGGTCCTGCCTTTACGTATAAGCCCGTCTATTTAAAGCATTCAGAGCCCTTCTGTGCCCTTAAAGCCTACCTTGCGGCCCAAGCGGATACTCGGCTGCACGTTACACCCATGAACAGCAGATATATAGAGCCCGTAGAATATACACCCTTCCCTCTCTATCTATCTCTATCTTATATATATTTATTTTTATTTGTGCAACTGTGCAAGCCCTTTACCAGTAAGGCTTTCAACTGCACATCTGTTGTATTTAGACCATGTGCAGGTCTGTGCATACTGTGCAGCCACCTTTACCAACCCAACTTCAAGAAAGGAGTATTACCATGCCACCAGTAAAACATTCCCGAGTAGTTTTCTTTCAGGAGATAGCCAAGGGCGTAGAACCTCGCGGAACGATCAGCCACGTTTCTGCCCGGTTCCTTCAGGAACTCAAGCTGTATCTCTCTTTTTCAGGTGAAGAGATAGCAACCCTGTTTGGCGTGTCGCGCCCTGCAGTAGAGAGGAAGCGTAAGGCAGCAGCAACAGAGCCCCCGGCTCAGGAGCCCAAACAGGCCCCGCCGAGCCCCTTGGACATCGACATCCCCCCCGACTTCTGCGACATGGCGACAGACGACAAAATAGCCTATATCACCCGGAAGTATGACAGATGCATTGACGGGCAGGAATCCTTGACCAAGGAGCAGGTAGCTGCTTTGAAGGCGCGCCTTGAGGACCTCCGAAACCTGCAGGCTGAAGAGACACGGGAAGGCAAGGAACTTATCAGCAGGCTCCTTAATGTCATCTATAAGGACTGGATAAGAAATTTCCGGACTGTCTTTGAAGCTTCATTCTCAACGTTGAAGAACAATATTGCTCAAAATGCATTTAACGCACTCTGTGAAGATAAGGACAAGCTCCGGGAAATGCTTGAGGCAGAAGACGCAACGATCATCATGGATTCAATCCTTCACAAGCTTCAGGGCATCGTTGCCGGCCTCGGAACTGACTTTGATCCGGTTCAGATATTCAGCGAGACTGCCAAGAAACACGAGCTTATTAAACTGCAGATCGACAGGTATCTTGCCCGCCAGCAACATGAAAAGCCACGCTTCGTCGGCGGCGGCTCAGTAGCCGCCCCTGATAGCATCCAAGGCGGCGCTCAGGCGCGCCAATCTGCCAAAGAAGAGCTCAGGCAGCAAGCAGCCAACAGGATGAAAGCATTATGAGCGCGCAGACAGTGAAAGCAGCCCTTGACAAAGACTGGCAGACCTGTCCGGAATGCAGAAGTCAGGCGGTTAACGCCGCTGTAAATGGTTTTCAGGTCAACGGGCTTTCAGCAGACCTGATGTTCTGCCTTAATTGCGGCAAGTTCTACATCGTGTATCCGGACACTGTTTACCTGATAGAGAAGATGATTGACGTTGAGATTCCAGAGGCAACGATTCAAGCGGCTCAAAATTCAATGAAGGATTATCAGATCGGCAAGTCACTTTACGAATTACTATGCACAAGGGATACGCTCGTATAAACCTTTAACCACCCAGGAGGTCACACCATGAGCACAACAGCAGAAACAAGACAGGCAGCAAAGGAAGCAGCAGCAAAGATTTTTGAGCAGGCACTTACATCAAGAACACAGCACGAGCAGGCCCAAGAGTGCATGAGCAGCGAAGACTTAGCAAACAGCATGCATACCGCGGTCACGGACGCACTGGAGGAAGTCAGCATGATCCTCGGCGTGATAGGTTACGCAGACAAGACGGAAGAAAGAGAGATCGGAACCTTTGAAATGCGTGGTATTGTTTCTGCACTTGATCGCACCTATGACAAACTAACCGAAGCAAACCTTGCGTATATGAACAGCAAATAATTTAAAGGAACGCGGGGGCTCCTGCCCGTATGCTTTGAGGGGGCAACGGACAGGAGCTTTGGGACAAATAAATCATATCACAAATCATCAAGACTCGTGATATGATTAGCAAAACAATCAGTTTTAAGGAGGGGGCAGAATGAATAAAATCACCGGAATATTGATAGCATTTTTCTTATTTATATTTATAGTTATCACTCTGAATACAAATAAGGGAAAAGATGATAGAACAATAAAAGTAAATCCAGTAGCTATTGAAGTTACTGAAATTAAGAAGCCTGAAAGGCAGCAGATCAAAGGGCATTCTGCAAAGCATTTCGCAAGAATTAATTCAAGCTTTGATGGAGCGCCATAAGCCATAAATTACGAAAAGCAGACTGGTGAGGTCCAGGGATCATTTAAAGACTATTAGAGTGTCACGGTCAGACAGAAGGAAGAAACAGGAAAAATAAGATGAACACTTGGAAGCAGATAAAAACCGCTACAAAAACTAAAAAGCAACCCGCAAAACGAAATCGCCTTAGCGAAAACCGTAGCGAGATAATTACAAAACAGAGTGCCTTTAATACCAATGCGCCAACCTTATGCGAGTTATTTGGATGGAACCATGATCGTGTCTATAATCTCGTTCGCAGAAAGTTAGTCATGGGCAAACATTACATGAGAAAAAGTCACAAAGAGCTTTTGTTTGATGTTGATGCCATTATCTCAGATTTCAAAGAAGAACCATTCATGCTGATACCCTATAGAAGCAGGCAACAAAAAATATTCGAAAAAGAAATTGCAAAGGGTATTTCTAAGTTGAATGGCAGAGCGGTAAGAACAATTCTAACTAAATTTCAGGATAGTGGTTTTGCGTTGAGATATTCCTATACGCGGGGAGAAAAGCATGAATTAAAGGATTCTGTAATCGAAGGATGGAGGAAGGCAGCAGATTACTATTTCGGTGGATTTCAGAGCAATTCTCAATCAATCAAAAATGCTGTTAATTTTAAGCGATTAGTAAATAAACTACCGGAAGAATTGAAACCTTTTTATAAACTCAAAAATAAGGTTCAATCAACACGATTGGTCCAATTTGAAAAATCAAAACTCTTAAGTCTTCGTAAGAATGTTCTCATTGGAAAATCGAAAATCGCTAAGCACCTTGGATGCACGACAAAGACTTTACAGAAGTATAGAAAAGAATTAAAGAATATGCCGATTCACATTCGCAATAAAAGTCCATATATATATTCAGGAGAGCTTGACGCACATTATCGCATTCGTAAATCAATACATTTTGCATACATTGATGAACTCGATAAATGGGTATCTTCACTCGACAAACATCATTACCTCGTCCAGAGACGAAAAGAAAAGAAGTTCTCATCACCCCCCCCTACTGCAGGGCAAGCATTAACTTTAGTTGGTTTATAGTAATGCTGGTTTTAACTTTTTGAGTTCAGACTGCTTTTGTTCCTAAAAAGCTTTTTGTTTTTACGTGCTTTAAAAACTTGGCATAGATGTATACAATAGAACTCATTAGACTGTCTTATATATATTGAAAGATGCACCATAGGCATAGACAAGTCATTACTTAGGGAGGGGCCATGTAATGGATAACGGATTTTTTGAGCGACCCATTCTCAACTCCCCCTACGATTATCCGATGCGTCATTGGGAGCTTGACGCAAGCGGCCAACCGACGCACGAAATCATTGAAAGCCGCCGCCGTGCCGAGTTCATCACGCCGATTCCCAAACCCAGAAAGCGTAAGGCAGCTGGCGTCCAGGAAGAAATGGTTTTCGACGAAGGGAAGGGACTATCAACTCAGAAACAACAGTATGACCCAACGCCAATAATCAATGAGCTCCGAGGCTATGTGGATAGGTGGCGGGCCATTCAGAGCCCTAATGCCTGGCAGGTAACTCCCGAAACCGCCCGACTTCTTCAACACTGGCGACATCATCCTTTCAGCGGCCTCCGGCCTTTTTTCTGTCAGGTGGAAGCTGTTGAGACAGCCATCTGGTTGACCGAGGTTGCACCGAACGACAAGGCAGGAAAAGGCTTTCTTGAACACCTGGCCAATGCCAACAACGACGCCAATCCAGACCTCATGAGGCTGGCTCTGAAATTGGCCACAGGAGCTGGCAAAACTACCGTCATGGCAATGCTGATTGCATGGCAGACCATTAATGCGGTGCGGCGGCCTAATAGCAAGAAATTCACAAGGGGTTTCTTAGTCGTCACGCCTGGCCTGACTATCCGCGACCGACTGCGCGTGCTTCAAACAAACGATCCTGATAGCTATTACCAGAGCCGGGAACTTGTTCCCAGCGACATGCTTGCTGAACTTGATCGGGCTAAGATCGTCATTACTAACTATCATGCCTTCAAAATGCGTGAACGGATGGAGCTGTCTAAGGGTGGCCGTTCATTGCTTCAGGGTCGCGGCGAAGATCTCAATACGCTCGAAACCGAAGGGCAGATGCTCCAACGAGTTATGCCGGAACTTATGGGCATGAAGAGCATAATGGTGCTGAACGACGAAGCGCACCACTGCTACCGTGAGAAGCCCATCCACGTCGACGAAGATGAAGAACTGAAAGGCGACGACAGGAAGGAAGCTGAGAAAAACAACGAGGCCGCCCGTCTCTGGATCTCCGGGCTTGAAATCGTCAAAAGCAAGCTCGGCATCAACCACGTCATAGACCTGTCGGCGACACCTTTCTTCCTGAGCGGTTCCGGCTATGCTGAAGGCACACTATTCCCTTGGACCATGAGTGACTTCTCACTTATGGATGCCATAGAATGCGGCATCGTCAAGTTGCCTCGCGTTCCGGTGGCTGACAATATCCCCGGCGCAGAGATGCCGATGTTTCGCAATCTTTGGGAGCATATTCGCAAGCGCATGCCCAAGAAGGGGCGCGGCAAATCTGACGCTTTAAATCCTCTGGACTTGCCGCCGCAACTACAAACAGCCCTTGAAGCACTTTACGGTCACTATGAAAAAACCTACAATCTTTGGCAGCAGAGTGGCATTAAAGTTCCGCCATGTTTTATCGTCGTCTGCAATAACACCTCAACATCAAAACTGGTGTACGACTACATCTCAGGTTTCTATCGACAGAATAAGGACGGTTCAAGCCAGCTTGAATTTGGGCGATTACCACTATTCCGCAACTTCGACGAGCATGGCAACCCGATAGCTCGCCCTCGCACTCTGCTCATTGACAGTGAGCAACTCGAATCTGGCGACGCTTTGGATGACAATTTCCGCAGCATGGCCTCCGACGAGATCGACCGTTTTAGACGTGATATTATGGAACGCACTGGTGATCGCCATCAGGCTGAAAACCTAACCGATCAAGAACTGCTGCGCGAAGCCATGAACACTGTTGGTAAAGAGGGCCGCCTTGGCGATTCGATCCGCTGCGTGGTCTCGGTCTCCATGCTAACTGAAGGCTGGGACGCCCAGACCGTTACTCATGTGCTTGGAGTGCGTGCATTTGGCACACAGCTTCTGTGCGAGCAGGTCATTGGTCGTGCTCTACGTCGTCAGTCGTATGACTTGATCGATGAGGGTCCGAACAAAGGACTATTCAACGTTGAATACGCAGATGTGCTTGGCATTCCGTTTGACTTTACTGCTAAGCCGGTGATAGCGCCGCCGCAGCCTCCTCGCCAGACCATTAACGTCAAGGCTGTTCGCCCAAATCGTGATGCACTCGAAATTAGATTCCCTCGTGTTGCCGGCTATCGTGTTGAGCTTCCTCAGGAGCGTCTGAGCGCCAAGTTCAATGAAGACTCTGTGATGGAGCTGACCCCTGATCTGGTCGGAGCAACGGAAACCAGAAATTCTGGCATCATTGGTGCAGCAGTCGATCTTAACCTTGTGCATACGGGTGATATAAGGCCCTCACAAGTAGTCTATGAATTGACTTCACACCTTGTTCTGACAAGGTGGCGTGATGCTAATGGAGAACCTCAACTCCATCTTTTCGGTCAGTTAAAGCGCATCGCTCGGCAATGGCTTGATAACTGCCTTGTCTGCAAAGGAAAAACATATCCAGCTCAGCTTAAATACAAGATGCTTGCCGACATGGCCTGCGAGCGCATTATGGCAGGAATAAATCGTGAGCATATTGGTAAAAGCCCTATCAAGGCGGTGCTCGATCCATATAACCCCACAGGATCGACCATTCACGTGAATTTCAATACATCAAAGACGGATCGCTGGGAAACCAACGCTGACCGTTGTCATATTAACTGGGTTATCCTCGACAGCGACTGGGAGGCTGAGTTCTGCCGCGTGGCAGAAGCTCATCCGCGGGTGCGGGCATATGTGAAAAATCATAACCTTGGATTGGACGTGCCATACCGTTATGGCTCTGAGACTCGTAGGTACATACCCGACTTCATCGTAATGGTGGACGACGGCCATGGAGAAGAAGACCTGTTGCACCTGATTGTTGAGATCAAGGGCTACCGCAGAGAGGATGCCAAGGAGAAGAAAAGCACCATGGAAGTCTATTGGGTGCCAGGAGTTAACAACCTGGGCAGCTACGGGCGATGGGCCTTTTCCGAATTCACCGAAGTCTATCAGATCGAAAGCGACTTCGAGGCCAAGGTTAAAGCCGAATTCGACAAGATGATTGAATCCCTCACTGAAGTGCAAGCAGATACAATTACAAAACCAATGAAGCAAACAGAGATCTATATACGAAAGCAATTCGGCAATGATGCAAAATGGATGAAGTTGTATAGAGCAATTTCAACGAGGATAAGTTTGTCTATGGATCAAGCGCTCCTACTATCAGAATTAGCGTCAGTAGCGAATTCTGCCGGATGCGACAGCAACGATGTCCTGGCTATGTTAACCCTGCTTTCCCGCCCAGCAAAGGAGCTACTAAGAATGGAGCTTCGGTCAGAAAACCAACATGGCAACGAGGTTAAGTTATCGGAATTTATCAGTAAACTGACAGACTGGTGGAAAAAGAAATCGCTGTCAGATGAAGAGTGGGATAAATGGGCCTCCAATATTAAGGTAAGGTGGTGCCCCATGCACAAATGGGAGGCATTTAATGAGTAATAATGATAGTGCGAAAGATCTTATTGATCTGATTAAACGAAGAGCGCCCGAATATCTTGATCTGCTAACTGCCCAGACTGATGCTGACTTTGAAGCTGCTTTTGATGCACGTCTTGATAGGGCACTGATTGATCTTGAAAATAACAAAATGAATTTCAATAAATTAGACGAAGAGGGTTTGTCCGCTGTGCTTGCATCAGCTTTGTCATGTCCGGGACTATCAGTGACTCAAGAAACCAATTCAAATGGTCACGTGGACATCACCATAGAAGCCGATCATTGTTTTCCGGCGAGAAGAAAGCTGGGTGAAGCGAAAATTTACGATGGTCCAGAATACCATGTAAAGGGCTTGAAACAGTTGCTTGGAAGGTACACCACGGGGAGAGAAGGGCGTGGCGTCTTGATCATATATGTTCGTAAAAAAGACATCGCAGGCATTGTTAATAAGCTGAGACAAAGGATGGATGAGGTTCTGCCAATGAATCAAAAAGGGAAGACCAAAGAACATGTCCTCAAATGGTCGTTCATTTCGACTCATAAGCATTCATCAGGTGAAGATCTTGATGTCGGCCATATCGGCTGCAATCTATACATATCATGATGATATTATGCGATACATTTGATTTAGCTATCACTCAATAGGTGGTATAAGGGAAATAATATGGCAAAGAAAACAGCAAAAAATAAACTAACCGTCGAAACCCTCAAGCACGAGGATGCGACACGAAAAAATATTCCCACTGCTGAGCATCAGTCTGTCATGCACGATGCCGAGAAGAACCCTATCCGTGTGACCTATGAACGGAGAAACCGCGATCTGGACCCGCAATTAGTCTGGCGCGGCAAGGATGAGCAGGACTGGTCTGATCTGATAGTTCATGCCCCACCACTCTATATTCAGGAGAAGGTGCAGCCGAAGGTTCTGATAGACGATTTACTGAGACGAAGCCAGTCCGACGCAAAGGCCGCTGCTTCACAGGTTGATCTCTTCTCAGACTTCAACGGACTGCCGAGCGAGAGCGCCAAGACCGAGTTCTATCAGCACGATGCCCACTGGGCTAATCGGATGATCCTGGGTGACAGCCTGCAGGTCATGGCGTCTATGGCTGAGAGAGAAGGACTGCGCGGCAAGGTGCAGATGATCTATTTCGACCCGCCCTATGGTATCAAGTTCAACTCCAACTTTCAGTGGTCTACTACCAGTCGAGATGTCAAAGACGGAAAGGCCGATCACATCACCCGTGAGCCTGAGCAGGTAAAGGCCTTTCGCGACACGTGGCGCGACGGCATTCACACCTATCTCACTTACTTACGCGACCGCCTTACCGTCGCACGTGATCTTCTTCTGGATTCTGGTTCTATCTTTGTGCAGATTGGCGATGAAAACGTGCATCGCGTCAGGGGAGTGATGGATGAGGTGTTTGGGGAAGACAACTTTATTAGCGAAATAGTTCTAAAAAAGGGTGGAACAGCTACTGCAAATTATCTTCCATCAACCTCGGATTTTATTCTCTTCTACGCACGAAAAAAAGAAGCGCTGAAATACAGACAGCTTTTTTTCGCTAAGAGTGTAGGCGTTGGTGAGTCAACTGGTGAAAGGTATGACCAGCTTGAATACAGAGATGGCCGGCGACGTGCAATGACAAAAGAAGAGAAGGAAAGCCCCAGTTTAATTCCAGCTGATACAAAGGCATTCAAACACTCAAATCCTTGCTCTCAGCATGATAACCCGCTACATCGCGAAAACCCTCTTGTTGTTGAAGGGAGGCCATATTGTCCTCCAGCTGATAGGCAGTGGTCCAGCAATCCCTCATTGATGCGGCGAGTCGTAATAGCCAGCAGAATCATTCCTACTGGAAAAAATCTCGCGTATGTGATGTATGTGGATGATTTCCCAGTTGTTCCAATTAACAATATTTGGACTGACTCTCTAATGCGCTCATCAAAACGCTATATTGTCGAAACAGCACCTTCTGTTGTTGAACGCTGTCTCCTTATGACCACCGACCCCGGCGACTTGGTTCTTGACCCTACCTGCGGTTCTGGTACTACCTCCTACGTCGCTGAACAATGGGGCCGTCGCTGGATAACAGTTGATACGTCTCGCGTTGCCCTTGCCTTAGCTCGAGCCCGCATCATGGGGGCGCGTTATTCATATTATCTCCTTGCAGACTCACCTGATGGACAATACAAAGAAGCCGAGGTCGCCCACTCTATGCCATCAAACAAATCAACACGAGGGGACATCCGGCAGGGTTTTGTCTATGAGCGAGTGCCGCATATCACTCTGAAGTCCATAGCTAATAACGCCGAAATCGACGTAATCTGGGACAAGTTTCAAGAAACTTTGGAGCTGCTACGTGAGCAGCTCAATAAGGCGCTTAGCAAGAAATGGGAAGAATGGGAAATCCCTCGCGAAGCAGATGAGAAATGGTCGGAGAAGGCGAAGACACTGCATGCCCAGTGGTGGGAACAGCGCATAGCCCGGCAAAAGGAAATCGACGCTTCTATTGCTGCAAAGGCTGAGTTCGAGTATCTCTACGATAAGCCATACGACGACAAGAAGAAGGTCCGCGTTGCCGGGCCGTTCACCGTAGAAAGCCTGTCACCTCACCGCGTGCTGACTGTGGGTGCTGACGACGAGTTGATCGACACCGTCGCAGAATCACAGGACGGTTATGGAAGAGAACGTGATTTTGTCCAGATGATCCTGGAAAACCTCAAAACCGCCGGTGTGCAGCAGGCCCACAAGGAAGACAAGGTCACCTTTACCTCACTCACACCATGGCCGGGCGATCTGGTTTGCGCTGAGGGACGATATGAGGAATCAGGTAATGAGAAACGCGCAGCAATCTTCATCGGCCCTGAGTTCGGCACAGTTTCCCGCCCCGATCTCGTGGCTGCTGCCCGTGAGGCAGGAGATGCTGGGTTCGATGTTCTCATTGCCTGTGCTTTCAACTATGACGCCCACTCGTCGGAATTCGATAAACTTGGCCGCATACCCGTACTCAAGGCGCGTATGAACGCTGATCTGCATATGGCCGATGACCTCAAAAATACCGGCAAGGGGAACCTGTTCGTTATTTTTGGTGAGCCGGATATCGCCATCCTGGACGCTGAAAATGGTCAGATTAAGGTCAAGGTAAATGGAGTGGATGTATTTCATCCAAATACCGGCGAAGTTCGCAGCGACGGAGCCGAAGGAATCGCCTGTTGGTTTATCGATACGGACTACAACGAAGAGAGCTTCTTCGTCCGACACGCCTATTTTCTTGGTGCCAATGATCCCTACAAGGCCCTCAAGACCACACTCAAAACTGAGATCAACGAGGACGCCTGGGCAACCTTGAACAGCGATACCTCCCGCCCTTTCGACAAACCCAAAACCGGCCGGATAGCCGTGAAGGTCATTAATCATCTGGGCGATGAGGTTATGAAGCTGTTTAGGGTTGCGTAATAGTATGCTTATCAAGAAAAAACATCTTGACGTAGCTTATTGTTAGCGCCGGATGAAAAGGGCCGCCTTTGGCGGGCCGAAGGTGGCGGTTGTAGTTTCAGAGCAGTTCCTGCCTTTTAAATTCTTCGTAAGATTCTTTCCAGTCCTCCCAAGCCTTATAGAATTACTACCTGAACAT
>JACRHC010000075.1 GCA_016217675.1 Nitrospirota bacterium | reverse complement strand
TCAATGCCGGTCCTGCCGAGTTTTCTCTTTGGGATCTCCATGGGTACAGTATATCTCAGAAACAGGTCGGACGGTTATCGTTCCGGCTGTCAAGATTTGGGTCAATTAGTATATAATGAGTGCCAAGATATCTATGTCCGCTATTGTTGTTATACCTGCCCGCTATGCATCGACCCGTTTTCCGGGTAAGCCTCTTGCACTCCTCAAAGGCATGCCGATTATCCAGCATGTATATCAGAACTCTCTCAACGCCCGGTTAGCCGGCGAGGTGATCGTCGCAACCGACAGCGAGACGATCTTCGAAACCGTAATCTCCTTTGGCGGCAAAGCAGTGATAACCTCGCCTGATCATCAGTCAGGCACCGACAGGATCGCTGAGGTTGCGGCAGCAATGAAGTGTGATATAATGGTCAATGTTCAGGGGGATGAACCCCTCATCAGGCCCGAGATGATCGATGCGGTCATCTCTGTTCTTGACGACAGCAGGGCGTCTCTCGGCACACTGGTAATACCGATTCAAGACAGCAGAGAAATCTTCGACCCCAATATTGTAAAGGTTGTATTTGATAGTGAAGGGTTTGCATGGTATTTTTCACGTGCGCCTATCCCCTATCACCGGGATGAATGGAAGTCATCAGATCAACAGTTGTCACATGTTACGCATGACTGTTATAAACATATTGGGATTTACAGTTACCGCCGCGAGGTGCTGCTTCAGCTCTCAGCTCTTCCGCCATCGCGGCTTGAAAATATCGAAAAACTCGAGCAGCTCAGGGCTATCGAGCACGGGTTCAGGATAAAGGTCAGGGAAACGTCATTTGAAACCATCGGGGTGGATACACCCCAAGACTTAGAAAGGGTAGAACAATGCCTAAATTCATCTTCATAACCGGCGGGGTCTTATCATCATTAGGAAAGGGGATTGCTGCTGCATCCATCGGCGCGCTCCTTGAAGCAGGCGGACTCAAGGTAACGATCCAGAAGCTTGATCCTTATATCAATGTTGATCCCGGCACCTTAAGCCCGTTCCAGCATGGTGAGGTCTTTGTATCTGATGACGGAGCTGAGGCGGATCTTGACCTGGGCCATTATGAGCGGTTCACCCATATCCGGACATCCCAGAAAAATAATTTCACCACAGGAAAGATCTATTACAATGTCATCTCCAAAGAGCGTCGCGGCGACTACTTAGGCGATACTGTCCAGGTCGTACCCCACATTACCGATGAGATAAAGCAGGCGATCAAGTCTGTCGGAGACGGCAACGACATCGTCATCGTCGAGATCGGCGGGACGGTCGGCGATATCGAGAGCCTGCCGTTCCTCGAAGCGATCAGGCAGATGCGGTATGACGTGGGCAAGGAAAACTGCCTTTATGTACACCTGACCCTTGTCCCGTATATAAAGACATCCGGCGAGCTCAAGACAAAGCCGACCCAGCACAGCGTGAAGGAACTGCGTGCTATCGGTATCCAGCCGGACATCCTGCTCTGCAGAACAGACAGGCTCATCCCTCCTGAGTCAAAAAAGAAGATCGCGATCCACTGCAATCTTGAAACAGACGCGGTAATCAATGCGATCGATGTGGACACTATTTATGAAGTGCCCCTTGCGCTTAATGCCGAGGGCATAGAGCAGCTTATTGTCAAGAAGCTCAATCTGGCCCAAAAAGAGATAGATCTTGCACAGTGGAAAGACATTGTTCGGAAGGTAAAAGAGCCGAAGCATGAAGTGACTATAGCTATTGTCGGGAAATACGTGGGGCTCAAGGATTCATACAAGAGCCTTACCGAGGCATTGATCCATGGCGGTATAGCCAATGACTGCAAGGTAGATCTCCTGTGGGTCGATTCTGAGGAGATCGAGGTGAACGGCCCGGAAAAATTTCTTGCAGAAGTGGACGGCATTCTGGTGCCTGGCGGATTTGGGTACCGGGGCATCGAAGGAAAGATCGAGTCTGTCCGCTATGCAAGGGAGAAGAAAATCCCTTTTTTCGGCATATGCCTTGGCATGCAGTGCGCAGTCATCGAATTCGCAAGAAACGTCTGCGAACTCAAGGCGAACAGTTCGGAATTCGATCTCAACACCCAGGCGCCGGTCATCTATCTCATGGAAAAATGGTTTGACTTCAGAAAAGGCAGGATAGAAGAGCGCACCGAGAGCTCGCATAAGGGCGGCACGATGAGGCTCGGAGCTTACCCCTGCGTCATTGAGCAGAACACCAATGCCTCGGCATCCTATAAGCAGAAAGAGATTTCTGAACGCCACAGGCACCGTTATGAGTTCAACAACGCGTACAAGGGGGTTCTCACAAGAATGGGCATGAAGATCAGCGGTACAAGCCCTGATGGCGAGCTTGTTGAGATCGTCGAGGTTGAGGACCACCCATGGTTTCTGGGCTGCCAGTTCCACCCTGAGTTCAAATCAAGGCCGACTGAGCCTCACCCGCTCTTCAGTGCTTTCATAGAAGCATCGCTCAAGGGAAAGGGCTCTCTCTTCCCTGACACAAAATCAAACATGAAAGAACTGAGCCAGGGTTGAAAAGGGCTGTTTGTGTGGGCTCTGCAGCCGTGCATCCCGGTGATCTTTTTCTCATAGCAGGCCCTTGCGTCATCGAAGACGAGACCATCACTTTCGAAACCGCAGAGATGCTGAAAACAATATGTTCTGATCTGGGAATCTCGTTTATCTTTAAGAGCTCCTTTGATAAGGCAAACAGAACGTCAGTCTCTTCATTTCGGGGGCCTGGTATGGAGAAAGGCCTCAGAATCCTGGCTGATATCAGAGCAAGGCTTCAGGTCCCGATCATTGCTGATATTCATGCCATGGAGGAGATCCGTCCTGCTGCAGAGGTGCTCGATATGCTCCAGATACCAGCATTTCTCTGCAGGCAGACAGACCTCCTGCTGACAGCAGCAGAGACCAACAAGCCGGTTAATATTAAAAAGGGCCAATTCCTTGCTCCCTGGGATGTTAAAAATATCATTGATAAGTTCATATCTACAGGGAACCACAACCTTTTTATCACAGAACGCGGCGTATCGTTCGGGTACAACAACCTTGTTGTCGATTTCAGGGCATTCCCGATCATGCGCTCCTTTGGATATCCCGTGATCTTTGATGTAACACACAGTCTGCAGCTGCCGGGCGGACAGGGCACGAGTTCCGGAGGGCAGAGGGAATATGCTGAGCCACTGGCAAGAGCTGCTGTAGCTGCTGGCATTGACGGCCTCTTCATGGAGGTCCATCCTGACCCTGAAAAGGCTTTGTGCGACGGGCCAAACATGATCAGGCTTGACGAGATGCAGGGTTTTCTTAAAAGGGTCAAGGCCGTGCATGATCTTGTTTCAGGACAGATCTGTACAACGCAGGGACCGGCATGAAAATCTATTTCTGGGCCCTGCTTCTGTGGACCTTGTTTGCTGCCGTGCTTTCTCTCTCTCCGGAGGCAGGGTTCTGTGAGGACAAAACCGTTACATATACCAATGATGATATAGATAAGTACCGCAATCCTTCAGACAATAAGCCCCAGGCACAGGGAAAGACTCAACCATCAGCAATAAAGGACGAAAACAGGAAAGCGCGGCAGAAACAGGAACAGGAATACTGGTGCAAAAGAGCAGCGGTATTGAAAAAAAAGATTGAAAATGCGGGCCGCGATGTCAGGGAACGGGAAGAAGACATCTCACGGGAGCAGTCCAAAAGTGTTCGTACCAGCAGGAAAATGGGCACTCTGCAGGGCAGGCTCAGAAAAGCAAAAGACCACCTCTCATCTGCTGAAAGAGATCTCAATGAATTGGAAGCCGAAGCCCACCGAAAAGGGACACCGCCGGGCTGGCTCAGATGCCAGTTCGATTAGGAGCAGATGAATCCCCTCAGCAGCATTGACATTGCAAAGAAAGTCCTGCAGACAGAGGCAGATGCCGTACGCAGCCTTATTGATAAGCTTGACGAAACATTCGACAAGGCTGTTGAAATCATCCTCAGCAGCAAGGGACGAGTCGTTGTTACCGGCATGGGCAAATCAGGACTGGTGGGCAAGAAGATCGCTGCCACGCTGGCATCTACAGGCACGCCCTCCTTCTTCATGCACCCGGCTGAAGCAAGCCACGGCGATCTCGGCATGGTAACCGCAGACGATGTAATCATTGCCATCTCCAACAGCGGCGAGACTGATGAAATCATCGGCATAATACCTTTTCTCAAGCGATTTAATGTAGGACTTGTTTCCCTGACAGGAAATCACGGTTCCACGCTCGCAAAGGCTGCGGAAGTAAATCTTGATATATCTGTAATGGAAGAGGCCTGCCCGCTCGGCATTGTGCCGACATCTTCTACGACAGCAGCACTTGCCATGGGAGATGCAATTGCGGTTGCCCTTCTCACCAAGCGGGGATTTCAGCAGGATGATTTTGCTTTCTTCCATCCCAGCGGAAGCCTCGGAAAAAAACTCTTTATCAGGGTTAAGGACCTCATGCATGCCGGTGACGCCCTGCCGATCATATCTCCTGAAGCGTCGCTTACGGCCGCGGTCATGGAGATATCTTCGAAACGGCTTGGCTTGAGCATTGTTGCTGAAAGTGACAGGGTTATGCTCGGCATTATTACTGATGGCGATGTGCGAAGAGGAATTGAGAAATGGGGCAAGGGTTTCTTCGACATGAAGGCCAGAGACGTAATGACAAGAAACCCGCGGGTAATTTCAGAGGGTGAGCTTGCAGCAAAAGCCCTGGCAGTTATGGAAAATCTCTCCATAACTGCGCTTGTTGTTGCTGACGAAAATGGCCGGACAACAGGAGTTATTCACCTCCATGATATTTTAAAAAAGGGGATAGCCTAAATGAAGAAGCAAGGGGCAGGAGGCAAGGGACAAGAGGCAAAGGGCGCTGCAAAAGTAATTGCAAGGGGCATCAAGCTGCTCATCATGGACGTTGACGGTGTCCTGACTGACGGGAGTATTGTTTTGGATAATGAAGGCAACGAATACAAGGCCTTTCATGTCCGTGACGGTCATGGCATCAAGATGCTGCATCAGGCGGGCATCAGGATCGCGATCATTACCGGCAGGCACTCGAAAGTGGTGGAGCGCAGGGCCCAGGAACTCGGTATTACCGAGGTCTTTCAGAAGTGCCTGAACAAAAAGGTGGCCTATGCCCAGCTCCTGAAACAGCATGCGCTGAAAGATCACGAAGTGGCCTATATAGGAGACGATATCGTCGATGCGCCGATCATGGCAGTGGTCGGCTTGCCGGTCGCTGTTGCTGACGCGGCCGATGAGGCCAAAAAGCATGCTCTCATGATCACGAAGAACCGGGGAGGGAAGGGAGCGGTCAGGGAAATAACAGACTTTATTCTTAAAGCGAAAGGCCTTTGGAAGGGAATGTTCGATGAATACTTTAAGGCTTAACCTTCCGACAGCCCTGACGCTGAGCAGGATCGTCCTCATTCCATTCTTCGTCTTATCTGTCTATGGCCACCCGGTGATCGGCGCACTGGTATTCAGTATCGCATCGATCACGGATTTTCTTGACGGCTATCTTGCAAGAAGGTCCGGCCAGATCACCAAGTTCGGCATTATCATGGACCCTCTTGCAGACAAATTCCTTGTCATATCGGCACTTATCGTTCTTGTTGACATGGAGAGGGTGTCTGCATTCGTGGCAATCATGCTTATTGTGCGGGATTTTCTGGTAACAGGGTTGAGGGTCGTTGCTCTTTCAAAGGATATTGTGATCCCCGCAGAAATGGGCGGCAAGCTCAAGACAACCGCCCAGATCACGGCAGTCCTCTGCCTCATTCTTATGGGCAGTATTTTTGATAATCTCCCTTTCGATCTGTATGACATCGGCACAGTGTTTATCTGGCTCGCACTCGTTCTGTCGGTTACATCAGGAGTGCAATACACAGTCTCGTTCTGGAGAAAGGTGTGAAACTCGCCTTCCTGGCGCTTGCTGCCTTCCTGATCGGGTCCATTCCGATCGGTCAGATTATCGCAAAAAGCCGCGGCGTCGACCTGCAGAATGCCGGCAGCGGAAACATCGGCGCTACAAACGTGCTCCGCACTACCGGAAAACTGCCTGCGCTCTTCACCCTGATCGGGGATTTTGCCAAGGGGATGGCTGTGGTTTGGCTTGCAGGATTTTTTGATATTGGGATATTGTATCAGGGTGTTGTGGGGATTATTGCCGTACTCGGCCATAACTTCTCGATATTCCTGAAATTTAAAGGAGGAAAGGGAGTCGCAACCAGCCTTGGAGTTCTCAGCATCTATGCCCCTCTTGCGGCGCTGGTCACGGTTATCCTCTGGCTTATGATCGTAGCCTTAACCCGATACTCATCACTCGGCGCAGTTATCTCGTTCTGCAGCCTGCCCCTCAGCATTGTCCTTCTTGATTCAAAGGAAAAACTTCCCATTGCGATTATTATGAGTATAATATTGTTAGTGCGTCACAGGGACAATATCAGGCGTCTGCTTGCAGGCACAGAATCCAGGGTTGGCAGGAAGGCATGAGAAAACTGGCTGTTTTTCTGTTTTTTTGCATAGTATTATCACCGGCAGTGAGTTTTGCCGACGAGTTTGCCGAATCCCGGCTGAATAGCGGAATCAGAAACTCTGAAATATCCTCTTATCTCCTGCTTCAGGAAGCACAGACAGCGAACGAGGAGCAGGCAGCCGCTCTGTTAGGCCGGGCATCTGCATATTCACCTGACCTCCCGGCAGTGCAGTTTGGGCTTGCCAGGGCACGCTTTGCGCTGAGCTACTCAGGCATTCTTGAAAGCATTGATCATGTAGTGGCGGGAATTAATGCCTATTCGAAAAATTTCTGGTGGTCTTTCAGTCTGGCCGGGGCCGCGTACCTTAGTCTCGTGCTGTCGTTCATCGTTGTCATATTTATTATCGTGATCGTCCGCATATTCGGTGATCTGCCGCTGCTTGCCCATGAGATTGAAGAATCCCGCCAAAATATTGTGCTTCTGCTCATTCTCTTTGTGTTTTCCCTTATCAGTCCACTTCTGTTTCTTGCCGGCATTCTTGTCCTGCTCGGCCTTTATATGCCCAGGATTGACAAGGCTCTCGTATATTTATTTCTGGCCTTTCTCCTTACTTCTCCATTTGTATTCAGGACGGCTGCGCAGTTTCTGCAGGTCTCATCATCAGGGGCCATGAAGGCCATTGTCGAAGTCAATGAATCAAAGGGCAATGCCTATGCACTCTCTGCCCTCAAGTCGTCAAATGACCCCACTGCCCTGTTTTCCTATGGACTGGCATTGAAACGCTCAGGACTCTATGATGAGGCCATGGCAGCATACGACCATCTTATTAAAATTAAGGCAGATGCGCCTGGTTATGTGAACCTCGGCAATGTTTATGTTGGCCAGAACAGACTGGACGATGCAGTCAGGAGTTACCTTGCAGCTGTAAGTATCCGGCCACTTGCTTCGGCATATTACAACCTTTCCCAGGTTTCCAGAGAAGGCCTTGACTTTGAAAAAGGGAACGAATATTTCAACAAGGCTCTTGAGATTGACCGGAATGCGGTTACACGGTATCGGGCAGTCTCTGGCAGAAACCCAAACAGGATCGTTGCGGATGAGGCTATCTCCTCTTCATCTCTCTGGGACCTTGCATGGAAAACTCAGGGGAAGGCAGCCACATTCAATCTTTCCGTGCTTCCGGGGTGGGCCATTTCAGCAGCGGCCCTGCTTATGATCTTCGCCTTTTTTATGATGAACAGGCACGCCGGGAACAAGGCGTACCGCTGCAGGCGGTGTAATGGGATCTTCTGCCCGCGCTGTGAAAAACATATTATGTGGGGCCAGATGTGCCCCCAATGCTTCCGCTCTCTCATAAAGCTCGAAGAGATCGAGGTAAAAGAGCGGGTAGCACAACTGTTGTCCATATACGAACACCAAACGCGGCGCAGGAATATCATGAGACTGCTCTCGTTCATCATTCCCGGTTCTTCGCAGGTCTATGCAGGGAAGATCCTGTACGGATTTTTCTTTATGTGGCCTTTCATATTCTTCTTTCTTTTCCCATTTACAACGTATTTTATGTCTCCTGATGCCAGGGGAACTCACTGGGTTGTAAACTTCGCATCACTGCTGATCGCAGCAATATTGCTTGTTATTTCCAACATTTTTACTCGGCAGAGGATATCCAAGGGATGGCTTTAGAAGGTTCACTAAAAGACTTCGGACTTGCTGATATTCTTCAGCTTATCTACTTCCAGCGGAAGACCGGCATTCTTGCGCTTGATGGCAAGGCAGACAAGGTCAAACTCCTGTTTGTGGACGGGAATATTGTTGGAGCAGAGTCCAAGAGAAGAAACGAGGATAACCGCCTTGGCAAGATCCTGGTAAAAAGAGGTCTCATAAAGGACGAGGACCTCAAGTCTGTGCTTGAGGAGCAGCGCAGGACCGGCATTAAGCTCGGAACAGCACTGCTTCAGAGGGAACTGGTAGACAAAGACAAGATTAAGGAAATCCTGAACAGTCAGGTCACAGAGACCGTTGTCCAGCTTTTCGGATGGAAACAGGGGACTTACGAGTTTGCAGCGCAGGGCGTGCCGCAGGACAAGGAACTTCCCTTCTCCCTTGACACCCAGCACCTTCTCATGGAAGGTCTCAGGATCCTTGATGAGCTCTCTATCATAAAGGACAGAATCACCCTTGACACACTTTTCATACGAAAGGGCAATAATATATCAAGCCTGACTGAAGAAGAACGAGAGGTTTTTACCTGCGTTGACGGCGACAACGATGTCAGCACCATTATTGACCTTACCGGTATGGACAGTTACCTGGTCTCCAAAACCCTCCTTTCACTCATCGAAAAAGGAGCGGTCGATGCCCAGGACGCAGCCCCTGTCATTCCGTCTGTAGTCGCCGCTGAGGAAAGGAAGACAGGGACTGCACTGAAATATCTCCCGTATGTTGCCGTTGCAGCCTCTCTTGTTCTGTCCTGTGTTGTTGTATTTATGCAGCAGGATGAGACGCTAAAGGTTTTTGATGCATCAAAAAGGATCAGAGAGCTCAGGTTCAGCATAGAGAGTGCAAGATTGAAGAATCAAACCTATCCGCAGTCGCTTTCAGCAATAACCGATAAACCAGACCCCTGGGGTCGTCCCTATATCTATACGGTGTCAGAGAATGGATTTTCCGTAAAGAGCTCTGGACCGGACAGGACTGACGGGACAAGTGATGACGTAGATTGAGCGTGAGGCGGGGCAGTTCCGGAAAGGCAGTGGTTCTTCTGAGCGGGGGGCTGGACTCAGCAACGAGCCTGGCAATTGCAAAAGAAAAAGGCCATGAATTATATGCCCTCACCTTTGACTATCAGCAGCGGCATGCACGGGAGCTTGAATCAGCGCGTTCCATCGCATCAGTATTAGCAGTAAAAAAACACCTCATTATTGACTTCAGCCTCCGCGATATCGGCGGTTCTGCGCTTACTTCTGATCTGCAGGTCCCGAAAAACCGTAATGCGTTATCAGTAATGCGTAACAAGTCAAAAAAAGCCATCTCCAAAAAGACCGCCGAATCACGAATTACGAATCACGAATCACCGATCCCGGCTACTTACGTCCCGGCCCGCAATACGATCTTCCTGTCCTTTGCCCTTGCCTGGGCAGAGGCAGTTGAGGCCGAACACATCTTTATCGGCGCTAATGCCATAGACTACAGCGGGTACCCTGACTGCAGGCCTGAATATCTCCGGGCATATGAAAAAATGGCCAACCTTGCTACCAAGGCATCAGTGGAGGGGAGGCTCCATTTTCATATCGAGGCACCGCTTATCTCCATGACCAAGTCAGAGATCATAAAAAGAGGCATCGAATTAGGGGTGGATTATAGCCTCACCTGGAGCTGCTATGATCCTCAAGAGAAACCCCGGGGGGCAAGGATCAGGGGTAAAAACGCGGACCACGGTGCCTCTCCCCAAAGTCCTTTTGCTCAACTCGTTCCCTGCAGACAGTGTGACAGCTGCAGGCTGCGCCAAAAAGGGTTCAGCGAAGCGGGCGTAAAAGACCCTTTGATATCATAGTGCTTTTCAGACATAATAGTCGGGACTGAGCAACTCAATGATCATATACAGACTAAAGACAGCGGAGCTTATGTGAAAAGCAGGAAGAGTGTGAAGGCATCTCACCTTTCAGCACTTCCATCTGTTGATGAACTCCTGAAAGGTCCTGATGGCAGCCAATGGTTAGCCTCATTTCCCAGAACCATTGTGGTGCAGGCTATCAGGGATATTATTGCTGAAAGACGGCAGGAAATCCTCAGCGGGGCCCAGTCTGACACATCTTACGCATCCCTTTCCTTTGGTATTCATGCAAAGATCCAGAAGCTTTCCTCATTCAGCCTGCTTCCCGTGATTAATGCAACCGGCATAGTGCTGCATACAAATCTTGGGAGGGCAGTGCTTTCCGAAAAAGCAGTGAAAAATGTCATTGCCGTAAGCAGGGGATATTCCAACCTCGAATATGACCTTGACGCAGGCAAAAGAGGGAAGCGCCATTCCCATACTGCGAGGATCCTCAGGCAGCTTGCCGGTGCAGAGGATGCCCTGATCGTTAACAATAACGCAGCTGCCGTACTCCTCTCTCTTTCGACTATTGCAAAGGACAGGGAGGTGATCGTTTCAAGGGGCGAACTCGTAGAAATCGGCGGTTCTTTCAGGGTACCGGATGTTATGGCTGCAAGCGGGGCAACCCTCCGTGAGATCGGGACAACGAATAAGACACATCTTTACGATTATCAGAAGGCGGTCAATGAAAAGACCGGCCTTATCCTCAAGGTCCATCAGTCAAACTATAAAATTACAGGCTTCACCGAGGATGTTTCCATAGAACAACTGTCGGCCTTGGGCAAGGAACGCGGCATCCCTGTCATGTATGATCTCGGCAGTGGCTGCCTGATCGATCTGAAGCCATATGGCATTCACGGGGAGCCCTCTCTGCAGGAGATCATGAAGTCAGGTGCAGATCTCGTGACCTTCAGTGGAGACAAACTCCTTGGAGGACCCCAGGGCGGCATTATTGTCGGCAGGCAGGATCTCCTGGAAAAGATCCGGAAGAATCCGCTTGCACGCGCAGTCAGGGTCGACAAGATGACTATCGCAGCCTTTGAGGCAACGCTCTTGGACTATCTTGACCCTGATAAGGTTCTGCAGAACATACCTGTGCTCCGGATGCTTTTTCAATCACGGGAAACGATCAAGTCACGTGCAAAAAAAATAGCAGCACAACTCCGCCGGCAGAGCGTATCTGCAGAAATCGCCCTGGTTAAAGATTCCTCAAAGGCTGGCGGCGGTTCTCTGCCCGAGACTGAGTTTGAAAGCTATGCAATTTCAATAGACCCAAGGCATATCACCGTTAATGAACTGGAAACACGACTCAGGACAGGTTCAAGGCCGATTGTCGCCCGGATAAAAGACAACGCTCTCCTGCTCGATGCCAGAACGATACAGGATCAGGACATTAAGGAACTCATCCGGCTGGTCTCTGCTGCGCTGAGGGCCTGAGGGGTCTTTCTGCTAACCTGCTATTTCCTTAATTTACTGAGAAGCACTGCGGACAGAACAAATTTGTGAGCTTCTTCCTGTTTTACCTGTTTGTAAAAATCACAGGTTTCGCAGTTTTTGTATTTATGAGCAAAGGTTCCCTGTACTTCTCCTTTGCAGAGCGTCCCGGCTACCACCCAGCAGCTTCGTCCCGCATTCTTGCCTCCGTGGGCTTCGTTAAGCCGGACTTCAACGGTGGCAGGACAGATGCCCAAATCCTTTTCATGCGTGCCGCCCGTCTCACGGCCACACTGTTTGACCTCCCAGCAGTTGCGTTTCTTCATTGTTACCTCCTCAATACGGTTCTTTATTTTGCAAGCGCTTTTCCCGTGCAGTAATACTACTATAACAAATTACAGAACTGTCTGAAAAATATTATAATGATCAGTATGCTTGGAAAAGGATAGAAATATGCGGAACGTCATTCTCGGCACTGCCGGACATATTGACCACGGGAAAAGCTCTCTTGTAAAGGCCCTCACAGGAACTGATCCTGACAGGCTGAAAGAGGAAAAGGACCGTGGCATCACCATTGATATTGGTTTCGCTGATCTCGCCTTCCCTGAAGAAGGGCTCACGGTCGGGATCGTGGACGTGCCCGGACATGAGAAACTGATCAGCAACATGCTTGCAGGCGCAGGCGGCATAGACCTTGTGCTTATGGTCATTGCTGCAGATGAAGGCATTATGCCTCAGAGCCGCGAACATCTTGCCATTTGCGATCTTCTGAAGATCAAGGCTGGCCTGATCGTGATAACCAAGGCAGACCTTGTCGAAAAAGAGTGGCTCGGCCTTGTTGCAGATGATATTAAGGACTTCGTAAAAGGCACTTTTCTTGAGCATGCAGCCATTATTGCTGTTTCTTCAAAAACAGGTGAAAATCTTGATGTCCTCAAAAAAGCAATAAAGGACCTTGCCCTCACTATCAGTCCCAAAACATCAGATGGGATATTCAGGATGCCGATAGACAGGGTCTTCACCCTTAAAGGATTTGGCACTGTTATCACAGGCACTGCAGTATCCGGCATGCTGTCTGTTGATGCACCTGTCGAGATTCTTCCTGTTGGCATGATGACCAAGGTAAGGGGTCTTCACAGCCATGGCAAGGCCATTCAAAAGGCATATGCCGGCCAGAGGGTTGCGATCAATCTCCAGGGGGTGGAAAAGGATGACCTTCAGCGGGGAGATGTTGCTGTTGCTCCGTCAAATTTCGTCCCGACAAGGACCCTGGACCTTTACCTCGAACTGCTCAATAATGTGCCTGTGCTGAAAAACAGAAGCCTTGTTCATTTCTATACCGGGACCGCTGAGACTATTGCACGCGTCATACTCTATGAGAAGGAGGAGCTCAAGGCGGGCGAAAGCTGCTTTTGTCAGTTCAGGCTGCAGGAGCCTGTTATCGCCGTATCAGGAGACCGGTACATTGTCAGAAGATTTTCGCCCCTTGAAACATTAGGCGGAGGAGAAGTACTGGATCCGTCACCCGTTAGAAGAAGGAGAAAAGATGGCATTCAGGATCTTTCCCTCCTGCATGCAGGCAAGCTTGACGAAAAACTTGCGCTGAAGATCGAAAAGGCAGGACCGGCCGGGATTTCCACGCATGCCATTCAAGGCTGGATCAATGCCGGCCTTTCTGCCATACAGAGCGCCATCAATGGACTCAGGCAGTCAGGCCTGATCATGAAACACGAGGAGATACTTATTCACAAACATGCCTTTGACCTCCTGAACAACAGGGTAACAACTCTGCTTAAGACATTCCACAAAGAACATCCTCTTAAGCCGGGCATGCCAAAGGAAGAGGTAAGGGCCCTTCTGAATAGTGACCCGAGACTCTTTAATTTTCTCCTGACTTCGCTCAGGGACGTGACCGTTGACAAGGACCTGCTCAGGCTGAAGGGATTTAAGGTAGCGCTCTCAGGAGCTGAGGGGGCTCATAAAGAGAAGATCCTCGGCATGCTTATAAAGGGAGAGTTTCAGCCGCCAATAAAGACAGAGATGTCAGAAGCCCTGAAGTTGGACCAGAAACAGATCAATGACATTTTAAATATCCTGGCCAAAGAGCGTTCTGTTGTGAGGGTCAACGAATCAATCTACCTGTCAGCCATTGCCTACGATAAGATGATAAGCACCTTAAAGTCTTTCTACGCCAAGAAGCCTGAACTCACCGTTGCGGAATTCCGGGATCTTCTTCAGACCTCGCGCAAATTCGCCCTCCCCTTTCTCGAACACCTTGATGCGGCAAAGGTAACCCTCCGGGTCGGCGATGCAAGAAAATTACTGCTGAAGGGATGAGTATCTGACTCTTTGTGCAGGCAAGGTACAACGTGCTGTTTTTCTTCAACCGGGGAATACAGATAGTTGATCAATGTCAAATTGGCATATCACTCCAGCTTCAGAACTGCTTCGCCGGAATAATCATCGCCTACCCCCTGTAACTCATCTTTAAAACAGACCCTGATCTTGTCACCAGATTTTAAGCCCAGAATGCTATAAGGCACCCTGATTCGAATAGAATCACTGCCCATGTCAACAAACTCCCTGAACTTCTTTTCGCTGTCAGAAGGGTCGCGTCTGACATTTTCCCGCCTGAGTCCTTCAAGCAGCCTCCAAATATGGTAATCGGCTACATTGCTTTTAATATCATATTTCGCTGCATCAAACACTATATTCCCCGTATTAAACATAGCAGCTCCACTTTCCCTGTCAACGTATTCATAACCAAGCAGCACCTTGATCTCATACTCAAAACCCGTTGTCCGATTTCTGTCTCCAGATAAAGGCCGGGCACCCGTAGCAGTGTTGTTGTCAGTATCGACAAGGAAGCTGACAAGCACTTCGCCACGTTTCTTTCCGACGGGGTCGATGTAGTCAAAAAAATTGGTTAGCGGCGATGCGGTCCTCACCTCAAAGTGAATAAAACCTTCTTTTCCTTCAGCCCTCACCTTGATAATGTCAGGTCTTGGCCAGCCCGGGACATTTGACACATCCGCTGCATCTCCTGCCGGATCGTCCCAGGATATAGCATTGCCGTCAGCCTTTGCTTCTCCCGTGGACATGGCTCTGCCGGACTCGGTTTGCGACTTAATATCCATGGGTGGGCCTGATTTCTCACAAGCCAATGACATAACCGCAATAATCAAGGTGATCATTAGATAAGAGGGTCTACTTCTCATACTTACCTCCCAGTGTATTTTTTTATATTCTATACCAATATTGAAGGCTTTGGAATCGATAGGGGGATAGCACTCAGCGAAAGAACTATGCAGAGTGCCATATTAAAAGATGCTGTCGTTGATCGATCTGGCACCGAAGCGAGCACGCCTAAGATGGCTTTTTCATCAAATTGCACCATCAATTACTCCCTTGGCGCAACCAAGTGACAAGCATACCCGCATATCAGTAAAATAGAGACCATGAAACATCCAATAATCATATCGCTGCTTTTCATCCTTCTGTTCACTGCGCATGCCTTTGCCTTGCCGATCAATGAGTACATGCTCGACAATGGCCTGAAGGTCCTGATCGTCGAGGACCACAAGGCACCGACAGCTACCTTCCAGGTCTGGTACCGGATCGGCTCACGCGATGAGAAGTCCGGCAAGACCGGCCTGAGTCATCTCCTTGAGCATATGATGTTCAAGGGAACGAAAAAGCACGGCCCCAAAACCTTTTCACAGACCGTCAAGAGAGCGGGCGGGACAGACAATGCGTTCACCTCAAAGGACTATACGGGATATTTCGAACTTCTTGCATCTGACCGCATCAGTCTGCCGATCGAGCTTGAAGCAGACCGCATGCAGAATCTTATTCTGACAAAGGAGTCCGTGCTTTCAGAGCGTGATGTGGTCATGGAAGAGCGCAGAATGCGTTATGAGGATGATCCCCAGAACTTTGTGATGGAGGAAGTCTTTGCTGCAGCGTTCAAGAACCATTCATACCGCTGGCCTGTTATCGGCTGGATGTCCGATCTCAAGACGCTCAATCCTGATGACCTGATCAATCACTACAGAACGTATTATGCGCCAAACAATGCCGTGATCATCGTTGTAGGTGATGTGAACCAGAAGGAAATCCTGAACAGAATAAAGGCAGCCTTCGGCAGCATCCCTGCCGGGCCTTCTCTGCCCCCAACTGCCATCGAAGAAGACGAGCAGAAGGGGGAACGCAGGGTCTATATTAAAAAAGAGGCTGAACTCCCTTATGTTCTTTCTGTGTACAAGGTGCCGAATATTACTCATGAGGATGGATTTGGCCTTGATGTGTTAGGCAGCATTCTTTCTGACGGGAAAAGCTCAAGGCTTTACCGCTCTCTTGTTTATGAGAAACAGATAGCCATCTCTGCATGGGCCGGTTATGAAGGTTTTTCCAGGGACCCGTTCCTCTTCTTCTCAGGAGCAACAGCCGGCCAGGGGAAAAAGATAGAGGATGTTGAAAAGGCCCTGCTTGACGAGATCGAGAAGATCAAGAATGAGCTTCCCTCAGCGCAGGAACTGCAGAAGGCAAAGAACCAGGTGGAGGCATCGTTCATCATGCAGCAGGATTCGATTTATATGCAGGCCCGCACAATCGGTTCATTCGAGATGACCGTGGGATGGAAGTTTATTGACAGATATCTTGAAGGTATCCGCAAGGTGACGCCTGAAGATGTAAGCCGCGTTGCAAAAAAATATCTTATTGACGAAAAAAAGACGACAGGCATCCTGATCCCTCTTGCCGGGGGGGCCACGCAATGAAGAAGACCTTCAGCCATTTCGCCATCATCCTGCTTGCCGTGTTTCTTGCATCACAGGCAGCTGCCGGCCCCCTGGCCGAAAGAGAGATACTTTCAAATAACATGGTCCTTCTCCATGCTGAGCGCAGGGTATTACCGATTGTCACCATTGTTATGGCAGTCAGGGCCGGGAGTATTGCCGAGCCTTCGGACAAGGCAGGGCTTGCATACCTGACTGCAGCACTCCTGAATGAAGGCACAAAAAAGAGGACATCCCGCGAGATCAGCGAAGCGATTGAATTTGTGGGCGGCTCGCTCAGCGCATCTGCGGGGGCAGACTATACGACGATCTCTCTTTCCCTGCTGAAAAAGGACATTGACCTCGGTTTTGATCTGCTCTCTGACATACTGATGAACCCTGTTTTCAACGAAAATGAGATTACAAGGAAGAAGAAGATCACGAAGAACTGGCTCATCCAGCAAAACGAAGAGCCGGGGGCTGTTGCCTCCATCGCATTTTCAAAGGCAGTATTCGGCGAACATCCGTATGCAAGGCAGGTGCAGGGGACTATTGAATCCCTTGACCGGATCAACCGGCAGGACATTGTTGACTTTCACAACACCTTCTTTGCTCCTAACAACGCAATCATGACTGTTGTGGGTGATATCAGCCGGGATGAATTGAAGGCCCTTCTGAACAGGCATCTGGGGACCTGGAACCAGAAAAAAATTCCTTCGAATCCTCTTCCCGAAATCGGCGCAAGCAATAGTGCTACGGTTATCCGGGTGAACAAGGATCTCACCCAGGCAAACATCGTCCTTGGACACCTCGGCATAAGTCGTGACAATCCGGACTACTATGCAATCACGGTCATGAACTACATCCTGGGCGGCGGGGGTTTTTCATCACGCCTCATGGACAATATCCGTGACAATAAGGGGCTTGCCTATGATGTGCACAGCTATTTTTCAGCAAACAGGCTCAGTGGCAGTTTTCAGGCCGGGCTCCAGACTAAGAATGAGTCAGCCAATATCGCCATCGAAGAAGTCCTGAGGGAGATGGAGCGCATTAGAACAGAGCCAGTCAGTGATAAAGACCTCCAGGATGCGAAGTCATATCTTACGGGCAGCTTCCCCCTGCGCATTGATTCCAACAGCAAGATTGCAGGTTTTGTCCTTGCCGTGGAGTTTCACAGTCTGGGGCTGGACTATGTTGATAAATATCCTCTCCTTATCAATGCGGTCACAAAAGAGGATATCCTGAGGGTGGCCAGGAAATATCTGGATACAAAGAATTATGTGCTCGTTGTCGTCGGCAACATGGATAAGATAAAGCTGAAATACTGAAGAAGGAGATCAGACCATGAAGAAACAGGCCATTATAGACCTTCTGAATCAGGATTTGACCGGGGAGATCGAGGCGATCCTCATCTATATGCGGGACAGCTTTGTGACGCCGCAATGCAGGCCGAGCAGGGAGATGGAGGAGATCGCAAAGGACGAGATGCGGCATGCTGAGAAACTTTCAGAACTGATCGTTGATCTCGGCGGCGTGCCGTCGATGGAGCACCGCGAGCTGAACTTCGGAAAAGGCGGGCCAAAGGGCTATCTCAGGAGACTGATTGAACTCGAAAAAGGCGCCATTGCCATGTATAAGGACCATATTGCGATCATCCCGGATGATAAGATAAAGAAACTGCTCACCCATATTCTCCATGAAGAAGAAGGCCACCTCGAAGAGTTCACTGAACAACTGAGGGAGTTTAACCAATAGGAGTATAGCGCTATTTTTCGCAGGGGAAAGCAGGTTAACAACCTGTTCCCTTCATTTTGGATTATCAATTCACCTTTGTTATCAAACAACCGCAAATAGCTGTCTACCCCTCGCTACGCCTGGTTTTGAACGGACATTATTCTTGCCAGCTCTGTTGAGGTGTATACAGATATTTTTGAGTTCTTAAAATCCTTCTGATTACGCGTCACGATTGCATCAGCTCCGACATGACAGGCGGCTTCATAAAGCACTGCATCTTCAAAATCAATAAAACCGGCGGCAAGAGCAGATTCGAGAACAGGTCTATTGACAGGAGCAACCTCAAACAGACCTAATATTTTTCTTACTTCTTCTTGTGCCTGTGCTGCGCCCAAAGCTTTGGATGCAAGATAATATACGGTAGTTATTGTGGTCCCGCATAAAAATCCGATCAGAGTCCCATCCTCCACTTTGGAAAAAAGCAGAACCGCAGCGTCTGAAAACGGCCTCCTGTCCATAAGCAGATCAAGGACTATATTTGTATCAAACAAAACTTTCAAAGGTGCTTTCCCTCCAGATATTTCCTGTAAGCTTTTTCATCAAGCTTTGATTCCCTCAGCAGTCCTCGAAGAGATTGAGTTATGGGAGTCGATGAGGAAGGCAATCTGTTTTTTTCTGATGTAAGCAGCTTGAAGTAGTCCGCAACAATCTGCGATACCGATTTACCGGAACGAGCGGCATAGGTCTTTGCCTGTTCAATTAATTGCTCTTCAAGCCTAAGAGTGAGTTTTGTATGCATATCTTGCCTCCGGAACTGTGACGTATAAATATAATTTAAATATACGTCAATCCCCTGCAGATGTCAAGGCAGTGCATAGGAAGAAATTCGGATATAGCCCAAATGGGATGACAAGTAGGGCTATTTCTGCCCTACCTTGACTCCCTTCCTTTTTTCTTCAAATCCCAGAAAATCTTTGCATAGAACTCGGCCGTTTCCTCATCGATCAGAATGGTCTCCACACGCGGGGAATCCAGAAACTGCGCAAGCTCTTTCCGGTTTCTGGCCTCTCTGCTGCCGCCCTTAAAACCGCTAAAGATAGCATAGTGATATCACATGGCGCCATCATATCATGAACTGCTGCAGGAACGAAAATATCGGCAAATAAAGCCGGAAGGATTTCAGCGTCATCTAAGCATGGGGCTTGAAATTAAGACAGAGGCTTCTCGTCATATCAGGATTCATGGGGCTCTTCCTGCCTGATCTTCAGGAAAAGCAGCGTGACCATACCAGCCATAAAGAGGATGCCTCCGACAAGGGCCCAGGGAGCTCCCGGTTCTCTGCTCACCTCGACCATCGCAACCGGGTAGGGATCAAACTTCACAGTCTTGATATAAATGCCAAGGCCTTCCCTGAATGAAGGGCTGTTGGGAAGGATCTTGTCCTGTGAAAGCGCTTTGCCATCCTTGAAATATTCTATTTCAGCTGACCAGTCCTTAACATACCCTGATGGATCAAGGTCAGCATTGAGACGGGTAAATCTCACGTCAAGATTATTCGGCAGGTGAAAGGCTGAATCCTGGTGCGCATAGGTTATGGCCTTCATACTTCCGTATGAGCTGAGCAGATGGGCAAGCAGGATAAAAAGAAATCCGATATGCATCACCTGGGGGGAGATGATCAGAAGCCATTGCCGCGATCCCCGTTTTCTTATAAGAGACTCGATGCTGCATACCAGCGTATTGGCAGTCAGCAGGGACAGCACTGCAAGGCAGGCCCAGAGCCACCAGGTAATGTTCACCGGCATCTCCTGCATCCATTCAAAGAGCGCCACGGTGTGCAGGGCAAGAAATTCTTCATGATTCGGCATGACAAGCGATCCGAAAAGAAGAAGGCAGATCAGCGCGATCAGGAGCCAGATGGCTGTCCTGAGCGAGATGAAGAACTCTACTAATTGTTTCAGTATTTTCATGGTTACTCTATGTTCTTTGCCACTGCTCCCTGCTAAAAACTATGCGAGCTCTTCATGAAGAGACTCACGCCAAGGTACGTAAATAATACAATAAGAAACCCGGCAACAGACATTACCGATACAGGCCTTCCGGACCACCACGGTCTCAGACGTGCATGCAGATAGAGACTGTAATAGAGCCAGAGGATAACGGTCCAGAGCTCCTTGGGTGTCCAGAGCCAGTATGTTCCCCAGGCGAGATATGCCCAGATGCCGCCGAAGATCATGGCTGCGGAAAAGAAGCAGTACCCGACAAGATTGATCTTGTACTGAATCAGATCGAACTCGCGTTCCCTGTTCATTATGAACAGGATCCCTAATATCGCGGCAATGCCAAAAAGCGCATACGAAAAGAATGAAAATGCCACGTGCGTCTCGAACCAGAATGTCTTGAGCACCGGAGGCAATGGGCTATTGTGCGGCTTATACAGAAGCGCCATAAGCATAAAGACAACGGCCATGCCGACTGAGGAATGCAGCACCTTTTTCCGCTCTTTCATCTTCCAGGCAACAGGAAGGGCGAAGAGCACGATCGAGGCAGACATGAAGAAGAGCGTATCATGCGGTCCTACAAGCGGCATGCGGTCAAGCGAGATCCCCCTGACAAAGAGATAGGCTATCTGCAGGATAAGGCCGGCAAAGACAAAGGGCATGCGAAAATAGCCAAAGATATAGAAGGCTGATGAGACAATAGCCAGGGAGAGAAGGATGTTGTCCATGAATGCCGTCGTATTACGGGAAGATCTTGCCCGGGTTCAGCAGGTTTTTCGGGTCAAAGGCCTGCTTGATCTTCTTCATAAGCTCAAGCTCTGCAGGGTGGATCTCCATCGCAATGTACTTCTGCTTTGTCATTCCCACACCATGCTCGCCCGAGATCGTGCCGCCTAATTCAAGGGTTATCCTGAATATCTCCCCGACAAGCTTCTGCGCCTTTTCATACTCTATTTTGTTTTCCTTGTCCACCATAAGATTAACGTGTATGTTGCCGTCGCCAGCATGGCCGAAATTCACGATCTTTATCCCCGTGCTTTCAGAAAGCATCCTGAGCCTTTTCAACATTTCCGACAGCCTGGACCTCGGCACCACAATATCCTCGTTGATCTTTGCAGGACTGATATGGAAAAGCGCAGGTGAGATCGCCCTGCGGGCCTCCCACAGCTTCAGGCGCGCAAGCTCGTTCTCAGCCATAATGATCTCGCCACGGAGCTTCTTGCATAGGGCAGTGATCTTTTCAGCATCGCGCGTGATGACCGGGGGTGCGCCGTCCAACTCTATCAGGAGCATTGCCTCGGTCCCCTGGGGAAGACCGATAGTCTTATAGTTCTCAACCGCCCGTATGGTCTCGGCATCTAAAAATTCGAGGGTCCTCGGCACAATACCTTCCGAGATGATCTGCTGCACCGCGTCGCCGGCAGGTTCAAGTTCGCTGAAGAGTGCAAGAAGGGTTATGACATCCTCAGGCAGGGGAATTACCTTAAGCCTGATCTTGGTTATAAAAGCGAGTGTCCCTTCAGACCCGACAAGGAGCCGGGTGAGATCATAACCGACCACCCCTTTGGCGGTCCTGACACCCGTGGTGATTATCCTTCCATCCGGGAGCACTGCCTCAAGGCCCATGACATAATCCCTGGTCACGCCGTATTTCAGGGCACGTGCACCGCCGGCATTCTCAGCAACATTGCCGCCGATTGTGCAGAAGTTCATGCTTGAGGGGTCAGGGGGGAAAAAAAGATGGTGGCGCTCGATCTCCCGCTGCAATTTGCCGTTAATAACCCCTGGCTCAACAAGGACAGTAAGGTTTTCCCGGTCTATCTCAAGGATCCTGTTCATCCGCTCTGTGCTCAAGACAATAGCACCCCGGGCAGGAATCGATCCTCCGGTCATGCCGGAGCCGGCACCCCGGGGGATGACCGCAATATTCTGCTCATGGGCATAATGCATGACCTTGACTACATCAAGCACATCCTCTGCCCAGACAACAGCCCCCGGTGATGCTTCAAGGCCCGAGGCATCAAAACCGTAGCAGAGCAGGTCTTCAGGAGCTAAGGAGACTTTCCCGGGAAGGATTTCTGGAAGGTCATTCATGGCAGAGAATGGCAATAAGCTTATCGAGACACTTCTTGTCATCATCGGTCAGATGGTCGAAATGCATCGCCACTTCATATACAGGCATACTCTTTCCCTCTGCCTGCTGCAGCCCTTTGAAGGATGCCCTCACAATGGTCCCTCTGAGGTTCACGGAAACATCGTTCTTTTCTATCTTGATCCTGTGTGGGCTGTTCATGTCCACCCGCCTCATGCATTGGAAGCGGATGCCGGTCGCACTGATGTCCAGAATTTCGAGGCTCTCTACCAGGATCATCTTGCCGCAGATCTGGCCGTTCACCTCAACGCGGAGCGCACTTCTATGGTCCATCTCAGACCTCGGCAAACTGCATTGAGATTACCTTTGAAACGCCTGCTTCCTCCATGGTGATCCCATAAAGATGCTGGGCAACGCTCATGGTGGTCCTGTTGTGCGTAACAACAATGAACTGCGTTTCCTGCGAAAGACCCTGGAGCATCTTCGCATACCGCTCGGTGTTCGACTCATCAAGAGGAGCATCCGCCTCGTCAAGTATGCAGAGAGGCGTAGGCTTGATAAGGAAACTGGCGAACTGGAGTGACAGTGCTGTAAGCGCCTGTTCGCCGCCTGAAAGCAGATGGATGTTCTGCACCTTTTTCCCCGGAGGCTGGGCTATGATGTCAATGCCTGTCTCGAGGATATTGCCTTCATCCGTAAGGACAAGTTCAGCCCTTCCTCCTCCGAAAAGTGTTGTAAAGACCTCGGCAAATTTTGTCCTGAGCGCCTCGAAGGCATCTCTCAGTTTTTTCCGTGTGGTACCGTTTATTTTTGTTATTGCCTCTTCAAGTTCTGTTATAGACTTGTTCAGATCATCCTGCTGTTTTGTCATGAACTCATACCGCGTGCGGAGCTCTTCATACTCGTCAAGAGTCCCCAGATTTACCGGCCCGATCTCCTGGATCTTGTTTCTGAGTTCAATGACCTTTTCCTCTTCTTCAGGAGTAATCTCCATGAGTTCCTCGTTGCCTATCTCCATGCCATAATTTGCCATGACGTGCTCGGTTATATTCTCTATTCTCATTTTGTGCTCTGCACGGGCAACATCCAGTTCAGCTATCCTTGCCGTGGTAGCAGAAGCATTCTGCCTCAGAGACTTGAGCTCCTGGTCAACGGCAAACAGCTCTTCATTTTCAAGGGAGATCCCGTCTTTCCGCCTCGCAATATCCTGGCCAAGACCGTCTGCCTCGGTAACCCTTGTCTTCAGGCGTTCCTCATGGTTTCTGATTTCTGCCTTTCTCTGGGATATCCTCGCATGATTCGACTCGATCTCGCTCTGGACCTCGTCTTTTTTCCTGCCGAGCTCTTCCCTCATCGTGACCGATGACTCCATCTCGTTCCTGACAGACTCAAGCTTTTCACGGTTTGTTGCTGTCTGCATCCTCAGTTCTGTGACCTCTGCTCTGAAGAGCTCTATCTGCTCTTTCTTCTGAAATATGCCTTCCTGAAGCCCCTGCATCTCCTGCTCCATGCTGACCTTCTGCGCTTCCTGCGCAGCCGCCTCTTCCTCTGCACGGGCCATGAACCCCCTCAGGGATTCCTTTTCGCGGATGATCTGTTCCAGTTCAATCGTGAGGTAGGAAAGCTTTTTGCCGATCCTCTCTTTATCGGTAAAATAGGTCTCGACAGTCATACGCGCAAGGGAGATCTCCTTCTCAAAACTGTGAAGAGCGGTCTCAACTGACTTAATCTCTTCCTCTTTCTGCAGTATGGACTCCTGCACAAGGCGCATCTCGCTGTTCATAGCCTCTATGGCAGTCTTCTTTTCTTCTATCTGCTGTTCAAGTTCCCGTATCTCTCGTTTTCTGCGGAAGATTCCTCTTTCTCCGCCGACAATAACTGCCCCTGAAGGTTCTATGACCTCACCGGACATTGTCACCAGAAGGAACTGGTCAGTGCCCTGCCTCAGCTCAAGTGCAGCCTTTACATCCTGCATGACCACAATATTGCCGAGCAGATTCTCTGCAACCCTGGTATACCCTTCTTTAATGCGTACGAAGTCCAGCGCCCTGCCTACGATGCCGGATGGGACCTGAGACGGCAGGTTAAAAGGAGGGGGGATAACGGTAATAAACGATGCCTTGTCAAGAGATTTCCCCTTCAGATCATCAATCGCATGTTCAATGTCTTCAGAGGCCTCGACAACAAATGAATCTGCCTTTTCAGACAGGGCGCTCTCAATAGCCTTCTCATATTCTGCCTGGACCTCAAAAACATCCGACACAGAAGCGAGGAGCCGCACGTTGCCGCTTGCTGCAAGCAGTTCTCTCGTCGGCTTATCGAGCACGATCTCCTTGAGCGAATCCATCCTTGAAGTAAAGGAGGCAAGTTCTTCCCTTGCCTCGGCAAGCGTCCGGGTGAAGTTCTCCAGTTTCTCCTTTTGCGAGGAGAGCTCCTGGCCGACAATTTCCCTCTTTTCCTTCAGCAGAAGGGCCTCGTTGTTTCTGCCGAGGATCTCTGTCTCTGCCGCAGCTATGGCTGACTCTATCTCAGCAAGGACCTTGCGGGATTCCTCCGAATCAGTGATTGCCAGCGTTTCCTTTTTCTCAAGGGAATCGAAAGAGATCTGATGCCTCGACTTATCGTTGCGGGTCCTGCTGATCTGCTCGGATATGGCGAAGATCTGACGCCTCTTCTCCTCGATTGATTCTTCTTTGTCTGACAGCTCCTGCTCGATCGCCCTGAATGCCTCGGTCTTTTCTCTGAGTACTGCGGTGGCAGCCTCGATCTCCCCGGAGATCCGTGCGCCATTAGCCTCAAGCTCGCTGTACCGGGCGGTCAATCCTGCTATCCTCTGCACAATCTCTTCTGCCTGCTGGAGAAACTTTGTATGGAACTCCTCATAATTGATGATGTCCTGCCCGCTCACCGAGATAAGCCGGTTGATCTCGGCAATATCCTTCTCCACTGCCTGAAAGTTCTGCTGGACAAGGTCAAGGGCCTTCTCTTTTTCGACAAGGTTGATCCTTCTTGTCTGTGTCCTGTTCTCTATCTCTGTAATGCCGGCACCAAGAACCGCTTCCTTCTCTTTAAGCGTGCCATATTCCTCGTTTATTGCAAACAGGGAGTCGGTTATCTGCTGGTATTCTCTGCGGGCTATCTTCAGTTCAATGGTATTGAGTTCTGCCTTGAGCCTCTTGTACCGCTCAGCCTTCTTTGCGAGCCTGTCAAGGATATTGATCTGCTTCTTCACCTCTGAGATGATGTCGTTAATCCTGGCAAGGTTAAGGCGGGACGATTCGAGCTTAGAAAGCGCCTCTGCCTTCCTCACCTTGTATTTCATGACCCCGGCAACTTCCTCGATGATGAACCTTCTTTCGAGTGGCTTTGAGTTCAGGATCGCGTTGATCCTTCCCTGCTCCAAAATGGAGTAGCTCCTGAAGTCAAGACCGGTGTCGAGGAAGACATCCTTGAGGTCCTTGAGTCTGCAGGGCTGCTTGTTGATCAGGTATTCGCTTTCGCCTGAGCGGTAGAGTCTGCGGGAGATCGAGACCAGATCTGACGGGCTGCCCCCGTTGTCCCGGGAAGGCACACTGCTCAGTCCGGATACAATCAGCGTCACCTCTGACATGCCCTTCTGCTTCTTGGAGGCAGAACCGTTGAAGATCACCTCTTCCATCTTCTCGCCCCTGAGGCTCTTTGCGCTCTGCTCGCCCAACACCCATCTGAAGGCGTCAACGATATTGCTCTTGCCGCATCCGTTGGGGCCGACAATACAGGTTATGCCCGGGTGCAGGCTGAACACGGTTTTGTCCGCAAAGGATTTGAAGCCTATGAGTTCGATTTTTTCGACGCGCATGTTTTTGTATTATTAGTAATAGAAATGAATGCAAATCACTGTCTTTAGGCCTGTTAGTATACCTTATCTGAAAATTCAGTGACAAGCAATTTAGCCCGACAAAAACAGGGTTGCTTTATACCGGAAAAATCCTTTAATATCAAGCACGGGAGTGCATAGGGTTCTGGTGTCCCTCCTGGACTTCAAATCCAGTGTTGCCTGCCAAAAGCGGGCAGGGTGGGTTCGATTCCCACACGCTCCCGCCAGATTTCCTTTATTATCATTAAAGTGCCCCCTATCTTGGCTCCCTGTTGGCATTCAACGCACCTTGTCAATACAACATAAATATTGTATTATTAATCGTGTCCGGTAGACAACTGATAAAGCTGTTACAGGAAAAGGGCTGGCATCTGGACAGAATCGAGGGCAGCCATCATATCCTTATTAAAGGCAATAAAACTCTTTCAGTCCCGGTGCACGGCAGCAAAGATTTAGGCAAAGGCCTGCTTCACGCCCTAATGAGGCAAGGAGGATTAAAATGATACTCACATATCCGGCAAAGATAAGGCATATTGCAGAGGACAAGGCGTATCTGGTGGAATTCCCCGACCTTCCGGGATGTCTGACAGAAGGGGACACCCTTGATGCAGCAAAACAGAATGCAAAAGAGGCGTTAACGGGCTATCTGTCGTCGATTTTCGAAAGAAATCTTAAAATCCCTAATCCTTCAGCCTTGAAAGGGAGGAATATCTACGAGATCGAACCAGAGCCTGAAGTGGCAGTTCCCATACTTCTCAAAAGACTCAGGGAGACAAGAAAACTGACTCAAGGGGATATAGCAAAAGTCCTCGGTATTTCCTATCAGGCATACCAGAGACTTGAAAAGCCAGGAAAGAGTAATCCGACTATTAAAACGCTTGAGAGGCTTGCCAAAGTGTATAACAAAGATCTGCGCCTTGAATTTGCGTAAAATTACTCCCATCTGATGGCTGGAGAAAAAGATACTCTTCTTCATTCCATTGCTAAAGCAGAAGCCCGCCTGAAGGAAATTGACGCTGAGCGGGACAGCCTGATCAAACAGCTGACCAAATGGAAAAATGCCCTTCAGGAGACGCAAGCACCGGCAATAATACAGTCCGTCCCTGCATCCAGTAGTATATACCCGCTCGATTCCAGGATTGCGCTCTTTCGTTCGCTATTCAGAGGCAGAGAAGATATCTATCCAAAGCTTTGGGTCAGCAAGAAGACCGGTGCCAAGGGATATAGTCCGGTTTGTGGAAACGAGTGGAGTCCCGGCGTCTGCAGCAAGCCGGCAGTAAAATGCGGGGATTGCAACAACCGCAAGTTTTCTCCCATCTCGGATGACGTAGTCCGTAAACACCTTGAAGGAGCGATAACCATAGGCGCCTACCCTATGCTTGCTGACGAAACCTGCTGGTTTCTTGCCATAGACTTTGATAAGGAATCCTGGCAGGACGATGCCAGAGCCTTTATGGAGACATCAGCAAACTTCAAGATTCCAGGATCACTTGAGCGCTCCCGTTCCGGTAATGGAGGGCATGTCTGGATATTCTTTTCTGAGCCTATTCCAGCATATATTGCCAGGCAGCTTGGCAGTTTCCTGATAACAGAGACAATGGCTAACAGGCACGAGCTTGATATGAAGAGTTATGACCGGTTGTTTCCGAACCAGGACACAATGCCCAAGGGAGGGTTTGGCAATCTCATAGCCCTTCCGCTTCAAAAAGATCCGAGGGGAAAGGGGAATACTGTTTTTCTCGATGAAAACCTCGATCCATATTCAGATCAATGGAATTATATGGCAGGCCTCAGGAAGATGACCCGTCCTGAAGTTGAAGCATTTATATCAGAGGTCACGAAATCAAAGGATGTCATAGGTTTGAGCATGGGACAGACCGACGATGAAATTAAGCCTTGGGAAAAACCTCTGGGCCGGGACCAGAAGCTTGCAAAGCTGATATGTACTCTTCCCCCGAAGCTGACCGTAGTTCTCGCAAACAGAATATATTTGAAACCAAACGGCTTGCCCTCTCAGTTCCTCAATCGAGTAAAACGCCTTGCGGCCTTTCAAAACCCTGAATTCTACAAAAAGCAGAGTATGCGGCTGTCGACTGTCAAAACCCCGAGAGTGATTTGTTGCGCAGAGACTATCGATGGATACCTGACCATTCCGAGGGGATGTCTTGATGATCTTAAAGCGCTGTGTTCCATCAATGATATTTTACTTACTGTGGAGGACAACCGGTTTGAGGGTGAAAAAGTAAGCCTCAGTTTCCACGGTGAACTTACGGAAGATCAGAAGAAGGCAGTCAGGAAAATAATGGGGTCTGACCAAGGCATTTTTGTGGCACCTCCCGGCATAGGCAAAACCGTTATCGGTATACATATGATTGCTGCAAGAGGAGTAAATACACTCGTCCTTGTTCATCGCAAGCCACTTCTTGAACAATGGCGCAGCCAGATCTCATCTTTTCTGGATCTTCCGATAAACGAAGTGGGCCAGATTGGCGGCGGAAAAGAAAAACTTACCAATATAGTTGATGTAGCAATGCTTCAGAGCCTGGACAAAGGAGGTGTCGTAGACAACCGGATAAGAAACTACGGCCAGATCATTGTAGACGAATGCCACCATATCTCAGCTTTTTCATTTGAGAGAGTCATGATGGAGGCAAAGGCAAAGTATGTGACGGGGTTGACGGCTACACCTTACCGGAGAGATGGGCATCAGCCTATTATTACTATGCAGTGCGGGCCCGTGCGCTACAAGATTTCAGGCAAGAATAGGTCTGATTCTGAAATAACTCACAGGCTTGTGATAAGACCCTCAGATTTTTCATGTTCCTGGTCTGATAAAGACAAGATTCACGCTCTCTGGCCTTTTTTGATAACAGCCGAAGACCGGAATCAAATGATATTCGATGACATTATGGTTGCCCTTGAGGAAAAACGGTCTCCTATAGTTTTGACAGAGAGAAAGGAACATCTCGAAATTCTCAAACTGAAACTTGAGAAATTTGTTAAGCATATCATTGTTCTTCATGGCGGCATGAGGGCCAAGACGAGAAAAGAAATGATTGCTAAACTTACAGAACTTCCCGACACAGAAGAAAGATTGCTTCTTGCAACCGGACAATACATAGGCGAAGGCTTTGATGATCCCCGCCTCGACACCTTGTTTCTCGCGATGCCCTTTTCTTTCAAGGGAAAGATGGTCCAGTATGCAGGCAGACTGCATCGGCTGTATCAGGGAAAATCAGAAGTTAGAATCTACGACTATGTCGACATAAACATCCCAGTCCTGGTCAAAATGCACAAGAAACGGCTGAAGGCATACAAAACTCTGGGATATGAGGAAGTAAGAGCTTATTAAACGGACCGGGCTCTCCCGCTGAAGCCTATACAGCAACCCGATTTGAATTTCGCCGCAACGCCTTTTGTTTGAGGATCACCAGAGGGACGATCTGTTTCGGGGATACTACCTGTCGATTTCTTTGGTTTGGCTGCTGGCAGACTGCTGTTTTTTCAAGGAAGGCTTTTTCTTTCTTCGCGGCAGGTCGTTGAGTAAGGTCAGCTTTGAATTGCTGAGTTCATAAATAAACAGGCTCTTTCTTTTTCGGACCAAGTTGAAGGTGGTGTAAGAGTCTTCGTATTTCAGGTTTAGGGCAATCTCACGAAAGTTTAATTTCCCGTCTTTCACCAGGGGGTTCCAGTCATCGTCAATAATATCCACAGAGGCTATCGCGGTTACTTCAGGTATGACGAACATGGTGTCTGCCTGGAATTTCTTTTCCATTGACTCGAAGAAGCTGTTCATGCACCTGCCGACAAAACCTCCCCCCAAGAGCAGCGTATTTGCGTTCATTTCTTTTATAAATGCCGAGAGAGTGTTCATGTCCTGGTCATCGATAGTCCCAAACGCATAATCCGTTGACTCCAAATAGAGTACGGATTCTGAGCCATGCGTTATCTCGTTGAGGTATCGTACATATTCATCTATGCCATCCTTATAGCCGTAGCTGAAATGTTTATTGGCGTCTTTGGGAAGGATGAGGATCACAAGTGTCTTCTGGGCGGACATGACCTCAAGAAAATCCCTGAGCGCCCGTTCCTGCTCCTGCATGACCTCAAGGTTCATATCGAGGCCTGAGTATGAAGCAGTCTCATAAAAACGCTCGACCAGGTTTTTTGTTGGAAAACCCTGGATATCTTCTTTGGATACGAACGGCATGGTATTGGCAAAGAAAACGTAATATGCCGGATGAACAATGAAGTAGACCCGCTTCATTTCTCCGGCTGACGGCACATACTGTCTATATCCGGCATACTCTTCCGGCTTAAGATCGGTCAACTTTTTTATTTTCAGTCCTGAATACAGATCTCTCAGGGCTTCGCCTGAAGTCTTTGCCTTGCTGTGCTCCTGATTTATGTCCTGCAGAAGTTGAACAACTTTTGCCTTTTCTGCATCGTTTTTGAGCCTCGTGTGCGTGAAATAATACTGCACATCTCCTGAATTCCTGACTGTCTGGGCACAGCCCAATAAGCTGGACAGCCCAAGGAGAAGCGAAAAAAGTGCCTTATAAAAAGATGATCTCATATATTAATAAGCAACAGAGCTCATAGTATAAGAAAATAGCTTTCTCAGAACAAGGTTCCTGCACAAAGGCATTTGTAACGCAACATTAACAGCACGAAGCATGAGGAAACTGCAAGGCATTCTTAAGCCTCCCTTTTTCCTTTCACCCACCAGTCGCTTTTGTCCGAGAACCACCAGAGGGAAGAATCTGTTTCGAGGATGGTCCTGGCAAGGTCGCGGGCAATATCTGTTTTCAGTCTTTTGAGTGCAAAGTTGAGCCATTCATCTGCATACGTATTGCCGAGGTCTTTATGTTCTTTGAGCGCCACGATCATTTCGAGCTGATCAGCATCATAAGCCAGTTTTGCCTCCAGGCTCTCGCCTTTCATAAACTCGAATATCAAGTCCCTGATCTCGTCACCAAAAGGAAGTGTGTCAGCAAGATCGTTGACCGCTTTCTTCTCGTCAGCCTTCACATATTTTTTATTAACATAATTCAGATCCCCTGTCCTGGCCTCAGGAAGATCGTGGAACAGGCACATCTTGAGGAGTTTGTTATGATCTGCATCCTTTGCAAGATGAGCGAGGGCAAAACCGATGTACGCAGTCCTGAATATATGCTCTGCGACTGACTCGGCGCCTGATCCAAGAAACTGGAAACCGGTCCTTGGTGTGCGTTTGAGCATGCCGGCCTCAAAGAGAAAATTTGCAATACGTTTCATAATTACTCCGTAACCAAGAGATTTCTATTGAGTTTGGATCTGGGCAATAGCTTCCCGGGCAATGGTCCTGACACCCTCATGGACATCCGACAGGCACTTCTCAAGAAAAGGGAGTGAACTCCTGTCACCGATAATGCCGACAAGGTTTGCTGCATCACCCCGCACAACTGCATCAATGTGAGCAAGAAGCGGCAGAAGGTCTTTCTGGGCACGAATGACATTGGCAGCATCAAGTCTCTTCAGTTCTTCCACCAGTGCTGTAATGCCGATCCTTACCCTGACGCGTTCATCCTGTATCAACGCTCCGACAAGAGAATAAAGCGAGCTGTCATGCCTGAACATATCAATGATGTTGTCTAAAAAACCGTTTTCCATATAATCTGCGATCATCTGCTGAAGGTCTGTTTGCGGACTTGTCTGCATGCTGAATAATAGCACAGTTCGTTCTGCTTTTTATGTATAATACGCTTTAAACATGGGCTTCTGGCGAGATATAACGCAGGATTACAAGGCAGTTTTCGAAAGGGATCCTGCTGCACGGAACAGTCTCGAGGTGATCCTTGCCTATCCCGGGTTCCATGCGGTTTTCATCCATAGGATAAACCATATTTTATGGAATGCAGGTATCCCGGTTATCCCAAGGCTTCTTTCTCATGCTGCGCGGCTGCTTACCGGAATCGAGATCCATCCGGCAGCAAAATTGGGCGCAGGTTTTTTTATAGACCATGGCATGGGGGTCGTGATCGGCGAGACTGCAGAAGCCGGTGCAAACTGCCTTCTTTATCAGGGCGTGACCCTTGGCGGCACAGGCAAGGAAAAGGGCAAGCGTCATCCGACCCTTGGCAATAATGTGACGGTTGGCGCAGGCGCCAAGATACTGGGTGCAATCATCATCGGGAATAACGCTGTCATCGGAGCCAACTCGGTGATTCTGAAGCCGGTGCCTGACAATGCCATATGTGTAGGGGTGCCGGGCAGGATTACAAAAAAGAAGATCATCAGGATGACGACAGAAGACGGGCTTGTCGAGGTGATGGACTATTTCCCTGATCCGACGAACGAAAAGATAAAGGAACTTGAAGCGCGGATTTCCGAGCTTGCCGGAAAGATAGAGGCTCCCCGGAATGACAGGCAAAAAGGAGGCAGGATGAAGCTTTATAATACCCTGGGCGGCAAGAAGGAGGATTTTGTTCCTGTAACGCCGGGGCAGGTGAAGATGTATGTTTGCGGTATAACCGTTTATGACCATTGCCACATTGGTCATGCGCGGAGCTCCATCATATTTGATATCATGCGTCGGTATCTTGCCTACAGGGGATTCGACGTTACGTTCGTAAAGAACTTCACTGATATTGACGACAAGATCATCAACAGGGCTAAGCAGGAAGGCATTGCCTGGAACGAAGTTGCGGAAAAATATATTGCTGAATATTATCAGGACATGGATCAGCTCGGCGTAGGCAGGGCCGACATCGAACCAAAGGCGACCGAACATATTCAGGAGATTATCGATATCACAAAAGGCCTTGTGGACAAAGGATACGCTTATGCTGTGGACGGAGATGTCTATTTTCAGATCGAAAAGTTCAGTGATTATGGCAAGCTCTCAAAACGCGATCTTGATGACATGATTGCAGGGGCAAGGGTGAATGTCAATGAACGCAAAAGAAACCCTATGGATTTTGCCCTCTGGAAGGCCTCAAAAGAAGGAGAGCCTTCATGGGACAGCCCCTGGGGCCCCGGCAGACCCGGCTGGCATATAGAATGTTCAGCCATGTCAAGGAAGCACCTTGGCGACACGTTCGATATCCATGGTGGAGGGGCTGATCTGACATTCCCGCATCATGAAAATGAGATTGCCCAGTCAGAGGCATTTACCGGCAAACCCTTTGCAAAATACTGGGTGCATAACGGCTTCATCACCGTTGATAAGGAGAAGATGTCAAAGTCTCTGGGCAACTTCTTTACGATCAAGGAGATCCTTTCAAAGTTTGATGCAGAGCCGGTGAGGTTTTTTCTGCTTTCAACCCACTACCGAAGCCCGATCGAATTTTCCGATGAGCAGCTTAAGGAGGCGGAGGTATCCATAGACCGCTACTATACAACAGCGCTCCGTGTGCGCGATTTTCTTGTTCAGGATAATGTAAAAGAGAAGGCAGGCGCTGAAGAGAAGGCTTTTGGGGAGATGCTGGACACATTCAGGGACAGATTTACCGAGGCGATGGACGATGACTTTAACACTGCCCTTGCAATCGGCAATATCTTCGAGCTGATCCGCATGCTCAATAAATATCTCGATGCCAAACCCTCCGGGGCAAAGGCAAAGGAATTGGTTGTCAGGGCTCAGGACCTTCTGAAAGAGATCGGCAATGCGCTGAATATTTTTTCGCGAACGCCTGAGCAGTGGAACAGCTCTCTCATGCGCTTTAAGTGCCCGAATGTGACTGAAGAGTTCATCCTATCGAAAATAGAGGAGCGGCAGAAGGCCCGGGGGAATAAGGACTGGGCCGCGGCTGATGCGATCCGCAAGGAGCTTGAAGATAAAGGGGTGGTCCTTGAAGACAAGAAGGAAGGCACTGCCTGGAAGGTGAAGGTTTAATCCCCTGGGTTTCCGGCCAGAAGCCGAACCAACGCAAGGGTGCATAATGCCTGCTTAGGACAAGATCCTTCCAAACTGCCTTTCATGCAACGAGGGCCCCGGCAACCATAGCAGGACGGTAAAGTCTGAGGGAAATGTTATTTTTCCTTTTTTGTGATCTTCTCCTTCATCTTTGAATCAAATTTTGTCTTGTTGATGATAAACCGTTCGTGTTTTCCCTTTGAGATCAGATCCACGCCGTCATGTGCCTCTACTTCAAACAACAATCGCCGTCCGTCTACTTCGATCAGTTTCACGTTTGCGGTTACTTCAAAACCTGCCGGCGTTGCAGCAATATGACTGACGTCAATATGTGTGCCGACAGTCTGTTCTCCCGGCCAGTCAAGATGGGGATTTATTGCCTTAATGCAGGCCCACTCGAGTAAGCCGACCATGAAGCCCGTTGCAAATACCTCCGGCATTTCCTGAAATTCAGCTGATTCCGGATAGAGTGCAGGAACGGTCTTTGATTCCGGGATATGAAATTTGAACTCAGATTCAATCCCGGGCTTTAAGGTGTCTCTCATATTTCTTCCTCCTTCATTAAACAATTACAATGCGAATTTCCAGTTCTGTTCCCTGTTTTCAGGCCGCATGCATGTTACCAGGGGAAAAGATGAATTATCCGGGCTAAGAGTTGTTTGAGCAGCTTGGCCCAAAACTGCGCAATATATTCCAGAATCCCCATTTCGTCCTGTTGGGTCTCTGCTGGTTCCGGTATGGCATTTCTTTCCAGCCAAAGCCTCCATGCGTCAGGATAAATTCCGCAGTCAGCTTGTGTGATTTTTTTTAACGCACTATACGCATAATCACGCGCTATGGATTCCTGGTCGTCAAGCGCTTCAACCAGGGCTGCCGCCGAGTCAGGAGCAGCAATATTAAGAAGAGACCTCGCGGCAGTGATACGCATTTGACCATTTTCATTTTTCAGAAAGACTATAATATTCTGAGATGCAGTTCTGGCATGCAGATTACCTAACGCCTCGATAATGTGGGCCTGCGCATTATGATCATTTTCAGAGCCGAGCATATCAACAAGGGGGGCAATCGCTATTTTATCGCCGATCAGACCCAGAGAACTGACAGCCTGCATCCTAAAATTGGCATTTTCATCTTTCAGAAAAGGGAGCAGGGCCTTTACCGCCTTGGGTTCCTTTATACCGCCAAGGGCTTCAATCGCAGAAATCCTTTGTTTGTCATTGTCCAGGGCTTTTATGAGAGGTTTGAGGGCGTTTTTTTCACCAAGGGCCCCTAAAATAGTGAGGGCAGAAAATCTTACATCCTCATTCTTTTCGTCCGTCAAGTGTAAAAGTGATTTTACTGAGGGTTGACCTATATATCTAAGATAGCGTTCGATATCGTGCCGTATTTCCCTGTCGAAAAGTGCAGTTACAAGGATTGATGCTGCATCAGATTCCCGGAACAAAGAGAGTGCTTCTGCCGTGTTTTTTTTGACTTCAATTATCGGACTTTTTATTGCATTGGCAAGGTGAGGGAAAGACGCCCTGCCCACAGCCTTGACAACATATTTAAATTCGTTACGGATTCGGAGAAGTCGTCTTCCACCCGCAGTTCTTAGGGAGCTGATCAAGGCAATAACGGACTGTTCTCCAAGTTTGATTAGTGAGTCTCGCGCTGCATAGGTATAATCCAGACTTGGTATGTGATCTGCGGCTATGTAATCAATAAGATACGTTATAGCCTCAGGATAGGACATCATGCCAAGTGCTTCCAGTGCAGCCTGCACTATGCGCAAATTCTCTTGATTCGCAGCTTGCCTTATAAGATCAAGAGCCCTTTTGTCACCAAGGATGCCAAGTCCCCGAATAGCCGTAGCAGCCGCTTCAGAGTCCTTAAACCGCGCGATTTCCATTAATGGTTCAAAGGCGCGATTGTCCTTCTTCTGTGCCAGAATCATGGCTGCTTCCAGCCTGTTGCGCGAATTGCTGTCTCTCAGTAGTTCAGGCAGAATATTCAAGGCAGCCGGCTCGCCGCGGCGGGCAAGTTCAAAGAGTGCAGGTATTCTGACCTTATGATCTGCGCTGGAAAGCGCTGGCCGCAGAATGTCCCCGGAAGTCTTGATCTTTATGAGACCCTCCACTGCCACCTCGCGTACGCGTATATCAGGATCGACAAGGTGCCGGCCAAGGATAGTCGCATAATTCATGTCATCTGATGCTGAAATAGTCTGCAGCAGGGTCACTCTTTTCAGCGGATCGCGCTCCCGTAATAGTTCATTTACGAAGGGCGCTACCTTTAACGGATCATGATTATGCACCAGGGATTTCAGGGCGGCCTCTCTGACCTGATAGTCTTCAACCTTTTTCTGATATGTCTCGATAAGCCGCTCGACGGCTCGCTGTTCTCTAAAGCCGCCCAGCAGTTCTGCTGCTTTGCTGCGTATTCCAGCATCCTTCCCGTTGTTCACGACTTCCTCTGCGGCTATCATTACTGAAGGATCTTTGAATTGCTGCAGCGCCTCAAGAGCGGCATACCGGATTTCGGGGAAATAATCAGTTTTGAGGAGTTCTATCAGAGGGGGGACGATACGCCGGTCTTCTTTAAACTCCCCAAGCAGCTGTAATGCGCACCTGCGTGTATCCAAATTGCGGCCACTTCGGGCAGTTGTAATGAGAGGCTCTATTGCGGTTTCCCCCAATAGCAGTAACGCCTTTGTTGCCCCCTCCCGGACTGTCCAGAGGTTACTGGCAAGGTTATCAATCAGCGGGGCAACAGCGGCCCCTCCTATGGCAGCAATGGCTGCAGGTGCCTCCTTAGCGCATCCACAATCGAAAGCTGTCTGGTTGTCTTTTGAATAACTACTGAGAGCATTGATCAGATAAGGAAGCGCTGGGGAAGCTTCCTTGCCAAGGACTTTTACCATATATACAGCCCTTAAACAGTTGATACATTCAGAAGAAGTCATGTATTCAAGGACCTTCTTTACGGGCTGTGACACACCAAGGGCAAGTCCTTTCGCTGCTGCAGGATAAACCTCAAATGACTGTTCCGCAAGCATTCTGTTTTTGTACCATATCTGAAATGTCCATGTCCCAGGAACAAGTTCCCATTCATATTCAAACCCAAAAAAATCGTATGCAGGTTGCTCCAAGGTTGCGTGTGATGTCCACTGCTCTGTCGTTTGCGACATGGCAGCACTCTGCCTGTTCGGTGCCCGGCCGTTCTGTGGTAAATTTGATGATGGCCCTGGATCGGAGGGCTTGTTAAGACCGGGTGTAATAACTCTTATCGTATGTTCAATATATGCCTTGTTCGGAACCCCATGGAAAATATATCTGATGCCGAATTTCTTTCCGACTTCAGCACGTATTCTTGTCGTTCTCTCTGCAAGTCTAACAGTTTCTTCATTGAGGACAGTAATGCTGCCCAAAGAAGTGTTCTCTTCGTTTATCCTGCCCAATCTGTCTGCTTCATAGAGTCCGTATTCAATGATCTCAACTCCGTGAATAACGACGCTGTCATCTGTGAACGAGCGAGTGAAGCCTGTAGATGGGCAGGCCAACAAAAACAGGGTTATCCAAGACAGGATGGGACCGGCCAGCATCAGATAATGGTGTCGCACCAGACGGCTCACCGGACAGCGCCAGCCTTCTTGAGTATCCGCACCATCTGATCTCGCCCCTCCACCTGTGCCGTCAGCAGAGCAGTCTTTCCGCTCTTCGGTACAACATTTACATCAGCCCCCTTAGTTATCAGGAACTGCACAATCTCAAGCCGATTGCCGATGACAGCGCTTGTTAAAGCGGTTTCCCCTGAGCTGCCCAGCACATTGATCGAAACGCCATATTTCAACAGCGCCTGAACAACGGATACATGCCCGGAGTGTGCTGCACAGTGCAATGCCTCAGCCGGACAATGGGCCTGGACCCGGCTCAGCACACCCTTTTCAAGCAATAGCGTGACGGTCTCGGCCTTGCCATTGCACGATGCCCAAACGAAGTCATTGTCATTGATCTTCGAAGCCTTTTCAAGAAACAGCTGCATGACATTGCTTTTATTGGCCTTGGCCGCAATTTCGTATGCAGTTTCACTGTTGTTATCCTTCAGATTTGTGTCGGCTCCCTTTTCAAGCAACATCTTTACTGCAAATTCATTTTCTTTATCAGCAGCGATCATAAGCGCAGTCCTGCCGGAATCATTCATCGTATCGAAGTGAGCGCCCATATCCAAAAGTATTTTTATCGCCTCATTCTTTCCGTTTAAGGCTGCAAGAATCAGGGCGGTATTTCCCGCCAAGTTTTTTGCCTCAATTTCTGCCTTATTGTTGAGCAGGGATTGGATAATCGAGGTGTTGCCAAGGATGGCAGCATAAAGCAGTGCAGTACTTCGTTCGTTATCAGTCAGATTAACATCTGCGCCTTTGTCTATCAATATATTCACGCTGCTGGCATGGTTCCCTTTGACGGCAAGAATCAATGCGGTTTTTTGGTTACTGTCCCGGGCATTAGGATCAGCTCCGTCATAAAGCCAGGATTTCACCTGAAGCACGCTCCCGGAATATGCAGCATTCAATAATCCGTTATTGATTTTCAGGATCTCCTCCGGACTCTTCGTGCACCCAACGCTTATAAGCATTACCCCACTAATTAAGACGAAGCAAAAAGTCCTGCATGCACATTTAACATGACGAAAACCCTTAATAACTTTTCCTGATATTCTGCCCCAAAACATGGTATATCCCCCTCTTTCAGATCATGCCGAAGCACCACTTTTTGTTCTTTATTGCCATCAATTCAATTACTATGAAGTCGTTCGGTTTTTTGCAGCTTGGCATCACTATATCACAAGCCGATGATCTGACATAGAAAATATCTTTCTAAATACAATTAGCTCGCAAAAGTTACTTCGGAAAATATGGCTACGGGATCCGAGGCGAAGTGCAGGTAATACAGGGCATTTCAAGAAGAGCAAGAATAAAAATTGCCGCTTTGTAAGGATTGACAAACTTTCTCTGTACTACCTATAATCTAAACCATTATGGACGAGCATCTTCAGGAACTCTACGAACTCGGCAAAAAGCTCTTCGAAGAAGGAAAATACAGCGAGGCTGAGCCGATTCTCCGCGAAGTTATCAGGACAAGCCCCCGTTATGCTGATGTGCAGAACAAGCTCGGTGTGATCAGCAACCTCAATGGAGATCTGAAGGCTGCAGCCGGCCACTTTGAGAAGGCCCTTGAACTGAACCCGCGGTACACAGAGGCTTCCCTTAATCTCGCCGTAACCTATAATGACCTCGGCGAATTCAAAAGGGCCCAGGAGGTCTTTACGGTTGCAGCGCAGATCGCGCATCCTGACCCGAACATGATCGATCCTTACATTGCCGGAAAGCTTGCGAATGAACATTACAAGGTCGGTAATATGTATCTCGAGTTCAATATGAACGATGAGGCCATCGAGGAATACCAGAAGGCGGTCAAGCTCCATCCTAAACTTGCTGATGTTCACACAAAGCTCGGTATTGCGCTCAGGAATAAGGGCAAGGTGGAAGAGGCGATCGTGCATTTCGTAAAGGCAAAGGTGATCAATCAGAACTATGGCCCAGCCTGGGTGCAGCTGGGTCTGAGCTATTATATGGAAGGCCTCACCGGTCTTGCCTTTGAAGAGTGGCAGAAGGCGCTTGAAAACAACCCGAATCTGAAGGAAGCAGAGAACTACCTGAAGCTCTTGAAAAAAGAGGAAAAATAGCCTGCCGTGTCCCTGCTTGGTGTTAGGGATCTCAATATCTTCTTCCGGTCTGCAGCAGAACCCGTAAACGTCGTATCAAACCTCAACTTTGAGATCAAGGAATCCGAGATATTCGGCCTGGCCGGCGAGAGCGGCTGCGGCAAGAGTATCACCGCCCTTTCTATTCTCGGGATTCTTCCTGCATCTGCCCGCGCAGAAGGAGAGATATTGTTTAAAGGCAGGAACCTCCTGACACTTGAGAGGGAATCGCTCAGGAGGATACGCGGCAATGAAATATCGATGATCTTCCAGGAACCGATGACCTCGCTGAACCCTGTGCTTACCATAGGGTATCAGATAGCAGAGGTGCTCGTGACCCATAAGGCCATGAAGAAGAAAGACGCCATGGACAGGGCCGTCGAACTCCTCAGGTCTGTCAGAATCCCTTCGCCGGAGCTGCGGGCAAGAGAATATCCTCACCAGATGTCAGGCGGTATGCGGCAGCGCGTCATGATCGCCATGGCCATAGCCTGCAATCCGGCACTGCTCATTGCTGATGAACCGACAACTGCGCTCGATGTAACAATACAGGCCCAGATCCTTGAGCTCATTCAGGGGCTCAGAGAGGAAAAGAAGATGTCGATCCTTTTCATTACCCATGACCTTGCGATCATCTCGGAGAATGCTGCGAGGGTGGCTATCATGTATGCGGGAAGGATCATGGAGCTTGCCGCGACAAGAGATATCTTCAGCAATCCGCGCCATCCCTATACCATGGGATTGCTCGATTCCCTGCCTCAGCAGAGAGGCAAAGACCTGAAGCCGATTCCCGGTTTTGTGCCAAGGCCCGAGGCCCTTCCCCCTGGCTGCAAATTTTCTGACCGGTGCAGCCATGTGATAGGAGAATGCAGGAAGGCAGAGCCCGGACTTGATGAAATAGCTCAGGGTCACTTTTCGCGGTGCATCAGGGCAAGGGAGATTTCATGGAGCTTCTGAACGTCCGGGGGCTGACAAAGCATTTTGCGATCTCCGGCAGCTTTGGCAGGGCCAAACAGGTCCTCAGGGCAGTTGACGGCGTCAGCTTTTCTCTCAACGCAGACAGTGTCGTTGCGATTGTGGGTGAGAGCGGCTGCGGAAAATCAACGGTTGCCCGGCTTGTACTCAGGCTGATCGCCCCGACATCCGGCAGTGTTCTCTTTAAGGGTAAAGATATTTTCAGTCTTGATAAAAAAGAGCTCAAGGCATTCAGAAAATCTGCACAGATCATCTTCCAGGACCCCTTTGCATCGCTGAACCCCAGAAGAACTGTCTATGATACTGTCTCTGAACCTCTGGTGATCCACAAGCTTGCACCGCGCGCTGAAATGAGGGGCAGGGTGGCTGAAATTCTGAATAAGGTCGGGATGGGGACTGAGACCATGAACCGCTATCCGCATGAGTTCAGCGGGGGCCAAAGGCAGAGGATCTGTATAGCGCGTGCACTTGCTGTATCGCCTGAGCTGATCATTGCAGACGAACCACTTTCCGCCCTCGATGTCTCAATACAGGCCCAGATATTGAACCTGCTCCATGACCTCAAGCGCACGTCAAAGATAGCGTTTCTTTTTATCAGCCACGATTTGAGGGTTGTCCGCTATTTCAGCGATGAAGTCAATGTCATGTATCTCGGGAAGATCGTGGAGCATGCAAAAACAGAAGAACTTTTCAGCAAACCGTATCATCCCTATACAGAGGTGCTGCTGGCGTCTGCGCCGCAGATAAAAAAACGTGACGGGTCACGGGTAATGAGTGATGAGTTTAAGGAACCTTCTTTAGCGGCAGGCGATACGCAGGTTACGCATCATCCGGCCGCGGGCGGACCCGCTGGGGCGGGCGCCTCACGCATCACGGATTTAGGCGATGTGCCGAGCCCTGTCAACATCCCCCCAGGCTGTTCCTTCCATCCGCGCTGTCCAAAACGTTTTGCTCCCTGCGACAAGATTATTCCTGAGCTGAAAGAAAGGGACGGGAGACTGGTTTCCTGCCATCTATGGCATAGTTACTGAGCTGTTTAGAGCCAGAAGCCGCCGTTCAAGCAACCTAACAATTTCTCATTGCGAAGCCCTGTTGTTCATATGCTGTCTCAATATTGAAACTGCCCTTGAGATATCTTCCGCCTGGGGCAGTATTGAGATGATCCTGTCGATATGGCCGCGCTCAGCGGCAAGCCTGAACGAAACCGGGAAATTCAGATCATAAACCCAAGAGAGCTGCATGATGCCGAAGTCATTAAGTGTCTTCAGGTCAGAGAGCCGGGAAAGCCTTTTTTCTGTAAGACAGACCAGAACATTATCAGAATATTCCGGTCTGTCAGGCAAGCCGAGGCCTGCAGCTGACTCTCTCTCTGACGAATCTTTTTCGTAATACTCGGCAAATACGCGCCAGATATCGAGCTTGTCAGCATCACGGATCATCTTGAGGAAAAATTTCTTTTCAGGATCGAGTCCTTCAGGAATGGCATAGGCATTATGAAATCTGACAGCATCAAGGATAAGCTCCTGCTCATGCGGAGGCAGGGTGCCAAGCACGTTCTTTTCCGTTATCACCTCTGCACCGAGTCTGCCGTGGTTTATGGAGTCACTGTCCCTGAATGTCCGGTATTGCGCATATTGAGGAAACCTGCCGATGTCGTGTAACAGGCCGATAGCCTCGGCAATCAGTACCTTATTCCTGTTTTGCAGTACTGTTTGGGCAATCGAAAGCATATTTGCAGAGACCTTCAGGGAGTGCAGCTCTTTGAGCGCGAAATTCTTCTGCTCTTCTTCTGTAGCAGAAGGGAATGACCTGCAGTACCGGGGGAACCACTGTTGAAGGTTCAGAAGATCAAGGGAGTCCATCAGCAGTGCCGCAGACCACGCAGTTTCGTCCTGCCCGCTTGGCCGCGTAAAGGGCTTTATCTGCCTCGCCGATCAGCACAGCACCGGTCCTCCCCGGTTCAGGGCAGGCAATACCACAGCTGAACGTGACCGAAAACTCGCCCTGCCTGCTGGCATGAAGTATTCTTCCGAAATCCTCCCGGAGTTGGTTCAATATTTTGTGCGCGGTCTGCCCGTCAGTATCTGTGAGGATGACCGCGAACTCTTCTCCGCCGAAACGACCCACGATATCCGTCGCTCTCAATCGCTGTTTCAAAAGACGAGACAGGCTTTTGAGGACCTGGTCTCCGACCGGATGTCCGTAACGGTCATTTACGGTCTTGAAATGGTCGATGTCGATCAGGGCAAAGGAGAGCTCGGCCTTTTGGCGCGAAACGCGTGAAACCTCAACGTCCAATTGCTCTTTGGTCCTTGTATGATTAAGCAGCCCCGTCAGTCCATCGTAGAGCATGAACGAACGCAGAGTGCGGTAACGGTCCGCGCGAAGCGTGACCGAAGCAATAAGGTGGGCCGGCTGGATCGGCTTGGTCAGAAAATCGTCACCTCCCCGGCCCATTGCAGCGAGCTGCAGACTTACATCTGTTTCAGAGGACAGGTATACGATTGGGATGTCCACATAAGTCTCGTCCTGACGAATCAATTTGGCTAATTCCATGCCGCTGCAGCCCGGCATGTAGACGTCCATCAGGATCAGCTCCGGCCTGAAGTCGATCAAAGACTCCAGAGTCTGTTCCGGGTCAATGACCACAGCTGCCTTCATGCCTGCCTGCCGCAGCACGGTTGCATGGTAATCGGCCAGCAGTGGCTCGTCATCAACTATCAGGATGCGGAAGGGAACGGGCGGTTTTCGCGTTGTCAGGATATCCAGGCTGTCCACCAGGCGTCCAACATCCAGCGGCTTTACAAAGAAGGCATTGCCTCCGGCACGCACAGCTTCCATCCGGCTCTTGAAATCAATGCGGTCAGAGAGGAAAACTGTCGGAATTGGCAATTCGCGGCGCTTTTGAAGCTCTGCGACAGAGTTCGCGCCCTCATGCCGAGCTTGAAGGAATGATAGGTCTATGATGATGAGAAGCGGCGTAGATATCTTTAATGCGTCAGTCAGTTCTGCAAACGAGCCGAAGGCGGCCACCTGGTATCCATAACAGCGGAGCTGAAGAGCCAGGCTGTCAATAAAAATGGGATCTCTGTCGACCACGAATACAATGTCGTTTTCCGGCTGGACAGGGAAGGGCGCTTGCGCGTTCACCTGCGGAGCGACCGCTGACACTTCAGCAACTCCGCAGGCGGTCTTGAGCGCTCCTGAGAGTTCGCTGAATTCCGCCCGCATACTGCCGGAAGGAACTCCGCCGTCTTTGATGCTCGCCCTGAGCCTTGCCTCAAGGTTTCTTGCGGCTGCTCTTACTGCAGCAAAGCCGAAGGTGCCGGCTGTGCCGGCAAGGGTATGGAGCAAATGAGCCGCCTGTCCGGCCTTTATGGCATCCCACACATCCCGGTCCAGACTACCCATGATCTCTTCGAGCTGCCGGATTTTTTCGGGCAGCTGGCCGGAAAAAACCTTTCGCAGACCTTTCAGCTTCTCCTGGACCGAGTCGCTGGGATGCGTCATGACCTGATCACGAAAGTTCGGAATCCTTCAATATCTCAGCGACCGACTTCATCTCATAATCACCGCGGGGCAGATGCTGCATTTCACCAAGCGTGGTAACTCCTGTGAGAAAAAGCCGCAGCCCTTCTTCAAAGATCATGTTTACATTGTCTTTTTCCCTTGCTGTTGTGGCAATCACATCAGTCGACTGATTCCGGTGAATCAGCTCACGGATTTCCGGGGTAACCGCAATCAGTTCATAGACCCCCTGCCTTCCCCGATAACCGGTCTTGCGGCACATATCGCAGCCTTTTCCCCTCCGCATGCTGAACTGCTGGGGGTTGCTCAGGATTTCACTGATAACCTTACTGTCAATGCCGATATCTGCGAGTTCAACCTTTGTCGGCACATGTTCTTCAGCGCAGTTCGTACAGACCTTACGGATAAGCCGCTGGTTCAGGGATGAGACTGTTGTGGAGGAGACAAGAAAGTGTTCGACGCCGATATCGATCAGACGCGCGAACGAACTTGCCGCATTGTCAGTATGGAGCGTGGTAAAAACGCGGTGGCCTGTCAGTGCCGCCTGAGTAGCAATTTCTGCTGTTTCACGGTCCCTCACTTCGCCGATCAGAATGACATCAGGGTCCTGCCGCATGATCGCCTTCAGTGCACGGGTGTACGTGTACCCGGCTGCAGGAATGAGCGAGCTTTGGTTAATATATCCCCCTGCCTGATATTCGACCGGATCCTCTACCGTGACCACGCTGATGCCGACTGAGCTGATCTCGTTTATCACTGCGTGCAATGTTGTCGTCTTCCCGCTGCCGGTCGGCCCGGTGACGATGTTGATGCCGCTTGGGTGCCTTACGCAGCGCCGGTATTTCAGCTCCATTCGCGGTGACATCTTGAGGTCTCTGATGCGGCCGACATAGGCTGCCTTGTCCTTGTCGAAGATCCTCATCACGATCTTCTCGCCAAATATCGATGGGAGCGTTGATACGCGGCAGTCCACCTGGTGCCCGTCAAATGTTCCGGTGATGGCGCCATCCTGCGGAAGCCTCCGCTCCTCGATCTTCATGTTCGAGTTTGCAGCGCTGGCCAGGACCTTGATTCTGGTCGAAACGGACGAATGCATTGCAATAGGAAAGACCGATACCATTTCAAGAATGCCATCAACCCGCATCCGTACCAAGACTTCCGTGGCGTGCGGATCAATATGAATATCACTTGCCCCAAGCCTCACCGCAGTCTGAAGCATGCCATTTACAAGCGATGTAGGGTCTCCCTTCTGCATCGAGAACTTCTCGATCTTGATGTCTGTCTTGATTGCGTACAGCTTGGCGATGCCGCCCTCGATCGCCGCTATAGTTGCCAGAACAGGGTTTACCCTGCATTCCGTGATAGAGGTGACCTCATTGATGACATCCTCATCAAAGGGGTTGGCCATGGCGAGGGTCAGTTCCCGAAGGTCCTCGTCAATGATCTGATAGATCGGCAGAATTTTTTGCTTTTGGCAGAGTTCCAGCGGCAGCACCCGCGAAAGCGAACGGTCTACGATCTGGTAATCGCCTTCTGCAATATTCAGGAAATCGACGCCGAGGTGCTTGCTGAGGGTGTCGAGCATAACATGTTCAGATACGAATTTGAGCCGGACCAGCATTTCCCCCAGAGGAAGAGAATGCTCCTGCATTTTTTTCAGTGCCTCCTCTAACTGTGCAGTCGTGATGATCTTCTTTTCGATCAGAATCTCGCCAAGCTTGGTCGATTCGTTCATCTTCATGACTGCCTCCCGCTCAGGGCTGCGCTTTTCAGGAATTTTATAGCATCAAGCCGCGTGCCCGCCATGTTCAATTTCTGGTCGGCACGCGTAACACGAAAGACTTTGGCTACGGTCTCACTTGGCTTTGTGCAGACCATGCTGCCTTTCTTCTCATTGAACGCTTTATGGACTGCCATGCAGGCACCAAGGCCGGAACTGTCCATGAAGGTTACCTTGCTCAGTTCAAGAATCACGAAAAGAAAGTTCTTCTCGATCAGTTTCCCCATCTGGACCTTAAGATCCTCTGCTGTGCTCGCTACGAGATCGCCGGCCACGTCAGCTACTACGAAATCCCCCTCCATGCTGATACTAATCTCCATCTGTTCGATCCTCCTTCGTAATCATATTTTTTTCGAGTGTCAGAATATTTCTGCCTTCACTATATTCGTATTTCTCCGAGTCCACCATCTCGGCAATCAATGCCCTGCCAAAACCTCCCTCGGGCAGTTCCTCAGCTGCATCAAGATCCGGAAAGGCAGTGCCTGCGGTGGGATCAAATCTATCTCCGGCGGTAATCATACGAAACACGATGCCTTGCGGTCCTGCAATTACCTCAATTTCCACTTCCTTTGCCCCTGAATGCTCCACTGCATTATTCATCGCCTCTGTAGCTGCCAGCAGCAGGTCGCTTATAAGCGGGTCTGATCCCGGCTGCTGATAACGTTCCCTGCAGGCATTATGAACTGCAATGCGGGCTGAGTCAACATTCTCAAAGACCGGTTTAAATTTCAGGGTAATGATCTTTTCGTCCATCAGGCAGGCATCCGTTTCATGATGAAAAGGGTCAGATCGTCAGGGAAATCATTACTGCAGAATGTCTCGGCATGCTGCACGATGCTGTTGATCGCGGTGCCGGTGCAGATGCAGTCCCCGATGAGGGCTTCCAGCCTCTCCTCTCCGAACTCCTGGCCTTCGGCATTTCTGACTTCTGTAAGACCGTCGGTATAAAGCACGAGACTCGCGCCGGGCGCAAAAAACGTGACCGTTGTGTCCCAGGTATCCTCAGGGTCCCATCCGAGCACAGACCCCGTTGAGGTAATCCGGGTTACATCCTTCCCCCTTGCCATAAATACCGGATTATGGCCTGCAGAGACAATGCTGAGCGCATCTGTTGCGCGGTCAAAGGTCCCATACAGCAGCGTAAGGAACATGCCGCTGTCGCTGACGATATCGCAGATCATACGGTTTGCGGTCCGGATGATTTCAGCAGGCTCACTCAGGGTGTGACCGAGCGACTGGAGAATCCCCTTGCTGACCGCCATGATCAGGGCAGAAGAGGTGCTGTGGCCCGACACATCCCCGATCAGAAAGTGTATCTTTCCGCTGTTTTCCCAGGCGTCGAAAAAATCTCCACCGATCTTGTCTGAGGGCCGGTAGAATGACCCCACCTCAAAACCGGGGAAGCAGAGCTCCCTTGGCAGGATGTTCTTCTGCACCTTCTGCGCAAGGGCCTTCTCATGTTCGAGCTTGTCGTTCCTGCGGGCGAGCTCTTCCAGAAGTTGCTGGTTCTGCTTCTTGAGAAAGTGTTTCTCGATCGCCTTTTCCACGGCTATGCCGATGGTGTCCTGGATATTTTCGTCCTTCAATATATAGTCGCTGGCCCCTGTTTTCAGCGCCTGAATTGCGGTTGTAATCTCACTGTTTCCTGTCAGGATTATGATCGGCACGTCATCCCCTGTGTCCCGAATAGTCCTTATCAGACCCAGACCATCCATCTCGGGCATGTTCATGTCAGAGACTATCAGGCCGATGACATTACCGGAACCGAATTTCTTCAGGGCGTCAACGCCGTTTTCGGCTGTGTCGACCGCATACCCCTCATCCTGCAGGATCATCGCAATCATTTCCCGCACAAGCGGGTCGTCATCAGCCACCAGAATGTTTACATTTCCGCTATCCGGCCTCATATGTTTGTTCCTTTCCCGATGAGGTTCTGCACCGTATCCACAAGGTTGCTCTGATCGAACGACCCTTTAACAATATAGGCGTTGGCACCGACACTGATCCCCCTTCGTTTGTCCTCGTCCTTTTCTCTTGATGTTACGATGATGATCGGGACATCCTTGTAGGAAGTGTCTAACCTAAGGCGTTCGGTGAGCGAGAACCCGTCAAGACGCGGCATCTCCACATCGGTGATAACCAGATCGTATTGCGATTCCCCTGCCATTTCGAGGGCCTCCATGCCGTCGCCTGCAATGCTCACCCGGTACCCGTATGCCTCAAGGATGCTCTTTTCGATCTCCCGTGTATTAATGGAGTCATCTACGACCAGAATAGTGATATCTCTCCCTTCAGCCTCCTCTGTCTGGCTTGCCGGCCGGACCAGGCTTCTGCTCCTGGCAGTTTCTATGAGTGCCGGCATGTTCAGGATGTTGATGATCTCGTTCTTTCCCGATATGGTGACTCCTGATACAAGCCGGACCTTCTTCAGATGATCTGGCAGCGACTTGATCACCATGTCTTCCTCGTCCAAAATAGCATCTACAATGAAGCCCATCTTCTCGGCGCCCACCTGTACGATCAAAATGAGCAGCTTTTCCGGTTTCTTATGTCCGTTGCTGCTGATGTTCAGGATGCCCTCCATTTCAGCTACCGGAATGAATTCCTCGCGCAGCCGCAGCGCCTTCCGGCTGACGACGTCAATGATCTCGGTTGCCTTCACTTTGACGATCTCGGTCACATAGTGCGTGGTGATGCCGAACCTCATTCCCTGGCAGGAAATGAGAAGGATTCTCATAATCGCGAGTGACATCGGGAGTCTGATAGAAAATGTGCTCCCAATACCCTCTTTGGTGCTGATATGAACAGTTCCCTTCAGTTCTTCGACGATGTTCCTCTTTACGACATCCATCCCTACTCCCCTGCCGGAGATGTCTGTGATGATCCCGCTTGTACTGAAACCGGGCAGGAAGATCAGGTCGAGCAGTGCCGGCTCCGGCATGCAGTTGAGAGTGGCTGCATCGAACAGCTTTTTTGCAAGCGCCTTTTCCTTTATCACGGTTGTTGAAATTCCTGCGCCGTCATCGAACAGTTCAATAAGGATGTTTCCGGCATCGTAGGCTGCAGACAACCGTACCCTTCCTTTCAGGGCTTTACCGGCCCTCCGGCGAACTTCAGGTCCTTCAATGCCATGGTCAATAGAATTTCTGAGCATGTGTACGAGGGGATCGCTCAATTTCTCCACCATTTTTTTATCAAGCTCGATTCCGCCGCCTTCGATCTCAAAGTCCAGATCCTTGCCGAGAGAGTTCGAGATATCGCGTACAAGCCGGTGCAGCGGGTCGAAGACGGTGGAAAGAGGTACCATCCGCAGCATCAGGGCCTTTTCCTGGAACTCGGTTGTAAGTATATCCTGCAGGGTCTTGTCCTGCTTCACAACAGACAGGAGTTGTTTCAGCCCCATATACAGGGAGCGGACTCCGGAAACTGCTGTGCCATCACAAAACCTGGAACAAACATCCAGAGCTTTCCCTGCTTCCCGCTCCAAAACACTAATATCTATAATGCGCTGTTTGAGCTTGTTCTGGTGCGATACGACTTCGCCCATCAGCCGTATCAGGTCGTCGAGCTTTTCCGACTTTACCCGAATGCTTTCAGAGGAGGCCGGTTTTGTCTGCAGAGGGGAAGCTGACTCAACGCTTTCTGCAGTGCCAGGGGGCACGGCATCGTAAACAGGTGCTGTCTTAATCCCCTCGTGAACCTCACTGCCTGTTGCCGGCGATTCATCCGGGAGTGAACCCTCGGCAGCCTTGGTAAGGGATTCACAGAGGGGGACATTGTCCATGGTAATCAATTGTCCGGCAGATACGTTCTGTATCATCGCCGATACAGCGTCAACACCCCTAAACAGAAGGCCGGCAAGCTCCCGGGTATGGGTAATCCGCTTGTCACGCAATGCCCCAAGTGCGTCTTCCAGTTTGTGTGCCACATCGGTTATGGCTGTCAGCTTCAACATACGCGAGGAACCCTTGATGGTGTGTGCAGCCCGGAAGATCGCGTTGATATTCTCCTCGTCGCCGGGATTTTTTTCAAGCTCAACAAGTCCCCGGTTCAGGGCCTCAACATGGTCTCGGGCTTCTTCTACAAATCTGGCGATGAATTTTGCGACATCGAATGCCATCCCTGCCTCCCGGCTAAGCCCTGCCGCGCTTCATACCGGCGAGGTTATGTCTGCAGAGATGTATGACCTGCTCCATCGGAAATGACAGAGAAAAGAACGTAAGTCCGTGATCAGAAAAACCTTTTTCTTCAAGCAGTTTTATCACAATTTCGAACTCGCGGCATGCCAGCTGCCTGTCGCCTTCAAATCGGCAGATCTCGCCGAGATAGAAGTGGGCGAGCCAACAGGACGATTTGATGTATACTGCTTCATTGAACCTCTTCCTTGCTTCCTCGAAATCCCCCCGAATCCTGGCGATCAGACCGAGCAGAAGATGTCCTTCGAGAGACCACTGGTCAAGCTCCATGCCGTGGCGACAGCCTGTTTCCGCCTCGTCGAGTCTCTGCAGGTTGATCAGGATACCGGCCCGCAGCATATGGGCCTTCATGAATGAGGGCTGAAGGCTGATGATGCGTTCTGTAAGCAGCAGCGCGTTTTCATAGCTCTTGTCTTCAGCGAGTGCGAGCGCCCGGTCAAAGGTCCGGTGCGCTTCGCCCATCGTTCTCATTGCAGCGTATTTCGGTCTTGCTGCAGATGTCCCGGCACGTCCCTGCTTCGCCGGGGCAACAACAGACCTGTTCTGGCAGTCAGGATGCTTTCTTCTTTCCTCAACCTGCACCGTTACACCTTTTTCGTAGAGAAAGACCCCTTCCTTTTCAACAAGAGAGAGAAGCCCGCTATTATGAACGAACGTCTCTGCAGAGCTCAGAAAGAGATAACCCTTTTCGTTCAGCATCTCTGCAAGGCTTCTAAAAATACGCTTCTGGGCCTCGGGCTCAAAATAGATCGAGACGTTCCGGTAGAAGATAATATCTGTGTTTCTGACCGCTTCCGGATATGCATCGCCGAAGAGATTCAGATGCAGAAACTCAACTCCCCCCCGGACAAGGTCATTGATCCGAAAGCCATTTTCCTGTTCACTGAAAAATCCCTTTCGGATATGATCCGGGACAGCCCGGAAGGAATGACCGGCATAAACACCCGCCCGGGCCCTGCTGAGCGCTTCTTCGTCGATATCAAATCCGACAACAGAAAACATGCTGCTGAAATCCGGCCCGAATGCGTCTGCCAGCGCAATGGCAATTGAGTATGGTTCCTCGCCGGTGGAACAACCGGCGCAGACGATCCTGATCTTCCGGTTCTTTGTCTTTGATGATATTTCGGGTATCAATGTTTCTGTGAGGATTTTAAAGTGCACAGCTTCCCGAAAAAAATAGGTCTCCTTCACGGTTATGAGGTTCAATAGCCTGCTAAATTCATCCGGCTCGCAAGAAAGAAGGCTGAGATATGCATCGTGCGACGCGACTGCCCGCTCCGATAATCTCGTCTTTATCCCCTCAGCGAGAAGAACCTCGCGGGAATCCTCGAATGACAGACCGCACTTCTCCCTGATAAGAGATTTAAACGGCTTTAAGAGCATTGACCTGTCCATGCCGCGGAAGTCCCGACGCGGGCCGCAGCTTGCACGATCTCTCCGCCGATTGCTTCCAGGGGAAGCACCGTGTCAATGCCTCCGCTCTCGACAGCAAGCCTCGGCATCCCGAAGACGATGGACGTATGCTCATCCTGCGCGATCGTCCAGCCCCCGGCCTCTCTGATCTTTGTTATTCCGACAACACCGTCATTTCCCATGCCTGTCAGGATCACGCCGATGGCTTTTCTCCCGAACGACTCTGCCACTGACGACAGCAGGATGTCGCACGACGGCCGGTATATGTCCCTTGCATGACGCTCTACGAAGATGATCTTTTTTGAGCGGTCTATCTGCATATGATTTTCTGACGGGCAGAAATAGGCTGTGCCGGGCTTGAGATATTCCCCATGCATGGCCATCTTGAGCTCGACCCGTGACAGCGTTCTGAGCCATCCAACCATCCCGTTTACAAAGCCGTCGGAGATGTGCTGTGCAATCACGATCGGCACAGGGAACTTTTCAGGCAGATTCGATAAAATGACTGATAGAGCGCCAGGTCCGCCTGTTGACGAGGCGATGGCGACTATCTGGTCTGAGCAATTTCCGCTGAAGACCGGCGTCTCCGGTCCGGCCGGATGCCTATGGGAAAGCCTGCCGGAAACATGCGAAATGACGCTGACTTTAGCCATAAGTTTGAGCTTTGCTGCGAACTCGCGGGCAGCCTCGAGGTTTAAGTCAGGCTTCAGCATGATGTCGAGTGCGCCGTGTGATATGGCAGCATACGCGGTCTTCGCATCTCCCCTGGAGGTCACCACGAGGATCGGGATGGCATTAGAAGCCATGATCTGCTCGATTGCCTGAAGGCCGTCCATAACGGGCATCTCGATGTCCATGGTTATGATGTCCGGATGGAGACTCCGGGCCTTCTCGACCGCTTCGAGACCGTTTGAGGCTTCCCCCGTGATTTCCATCTCCGGATCCATTTCAATGATTGTTCTGATCAGGCTCCTCACCAGGACACTGTCGTCCACTATGAGAACGCGAATCTTCTTCATAAAGCCTTAGGCGCTAACACCGCACTCTGCTGGTCCGGGCAGCGATACATCGCCCTTGTACCCGAGTTTTTTGATTATCTGCGCAAGGTTCTCGGACAAAGCTGCAAGCTGAAAACTTATGGTGCTGAGTGATTCAACAGAGGCAGATGTTGTGCTTGCGCCCTGCATAATCTCGCGCAGGGCGATTACTACCTGGCTGTTCGCTGTCTTCTGCTGTTGTGTGGAAAGTGATATCTGCTTGGCAGAGTCCATGGTGGTGTGCGCTGCCTCAACGATATCAGAAAGGAGTGATGCTGTCTGTGAGGAGAAATCCATGCCCTGTTCGATTCCCCGAGAGCTTTTTTCCGAGGCAACGGCAAGGTTGTTCACCGCCTCCTGTATTTCGTTGATCTTCCCCTCGATCTCGCCCGTGGACTCTGTCACGCTGTCGGCAAGCCGGCGGATCTCCGCTGCAACAACCCCAAACCGCTTACCTGCCTCGCCTGCACTGGACGCCTCAAGCGCAGCGTTGAAGGCTAACAGCTTCGTATGATCGGCAATGGAGTTGATGATTTCCATGACTTTTGTGATTTCCCTGGACTTCTTGCCGAGGGCCAGTATCTCCTCGGCACTCTTCTGGCTGTCCCCATGGATCTCGGCCATCTTCATCATCATTGATTCAATTGCGGTTGCGCCCTTTTTCGTGTCTTCCCAGGTTTTCTGGGCAGTATCCACCACTGCCTTTGCATGTTCGGCAATCTGCGTTGAGGAGGCGGATAGCTCCTCAGTCGTTGAAGTAATCTCGGATATTGATGCGGACTCATCAGCAGAGATCGCAGCATACTGCTCTACGGTTATGGACAGCATGCCGGCGCAGGACCCCATATTTTTCACGACATCAGATGCCTTCTCGATGCTGTCATAGAACCTTTTCTGAACGCGGCTTATCATATATCCTGTGCAGAGCAGGAGCAAGACGGACAGCAGGCCCGCCCGTTTTATAAAGAGCCGGGAAGTTTCTTCTGAAAGGGCCCGCTCCCGGGCCATCATTCCGTTTCTGTCCATAAACAGTCTGACGGGCGCATTGCCTTCTCCCTGCAGGGCCTGCTCATAGGCTGTCACATGTTTTTCTCCGCCGGTTCTGATCACAGACAGGGAAATCAGCGTGAAGGCAATGATGGCGAGGAACAGCGGAAGTATAAGCAATAACATGAGCTGATTCTTCGATGTCGCCTCTTTTTCGAACAGCGCTATTTTATGCATGTATTTTCGTCCTCTCTTTCAAGCGGCAGGTACCGCCTTGTATGATTTCGGGCCTTTCAGCCGGTACAGATCAATGAGCAGAACCACATCGTCCCCGCGCAGGACAGCACCCCAGAACATTCTCGGGCCTGTAAAATACGAAAGGGGTTCCGGGATGGGTTGTATGGCTTTGACAGGTACCGTAACGATAGCGTCGAGCCAGTCAACCTTGATCCCGTACGCCTCACCACCGTCCCTGCAAATAATAATTGTTGAGGGGTTAGAAGATGTCTCTATTCCCGGCTCAAGAATTTCATTCAGTGTGGAGGAGCGGACCCCATGTTGCTCTGCCTGTTCAAGGCTCATGATGCCGTCTACCTGGACCGTGTCAACAGCGATTTTTACGCCTGCCGAATTGAACATGAGGAGATCTATCTCTGCGGGGAGACGATCAGTTTCCATTTGCCTGTCATGGCTCATGGATAACCAGTTTTTCAAATAAGCGGCTGATATCGAGCATAACGACGGTCCTGTTGTTATATAGCATTTCGCCGGTCACCAGTTCCTTTATTGCATGGTCGAGTGTGGACAGCGGCGGCTTGATAGAATTAAGCGGCACATCCACAACATCAAGCACCTCATCCACAAGTATTCCGGAGCGCAGACCGGTCTTCGAGGCCATTATAATCCGGCTGGCGGCAGTCTTATTGCTGTCAGGAAGCCCCAGAAATTTGTTGAGATTGATGACCGACTCAATGTCTCCCCGGTTGTTGATAAGACCAGGGATAAAGTCCGGTGCCCCGGGGACCGGGGAAATATCCATCAAGGGCAGGATTTCCTTCACGTCAGCGCCAGGGAAGGCGTAGAGACCGTCACGGAGCGTGAAGATCACAACCTTGACCTGCTCCGCCTCGACATCTACGGTTGTCTCTTTCCCCTTGCGCTTTCTCTGCTCTTCGATGAGCAGGTCATTTCTTCTTTTGTCATCCATGGTCATTTCCCCGGAATCACTTTTGCATAGTATGTCTGAAGGACCGCATTGCCAGGACGGTCAATGATTTACCGATAGATCAGGGCAACAACGGAGCAGCAATCCGATCTGTCAGTTCAGAACTGGATCTGACATTTCTTTGTGCTGCCTTCATCGCGGATCCAGAGCAGGATCTTCCTGGAACGAGTACACCAGTCTCTGACATCTTTTTCGAAGGTCGGGCAGTCAGCAACAGCTTCCAAAATATCACCTGGTTTCATCCTGACGGCCATAGCAGTGATCTTCAGTGTTGGCTGTGGGCATTTCAGGCCACGTGCATCAAGAGTCTGTATTGCCATAATGATTCCCCCAATATTTTTCTGAATTATACAATAAGTTATGGAAATTGCGCCGGTATTTTCATTGGCCCCAATGCCCTGACAGTGTCCACCATCTCTGTGATGAGTCTTACAAACTTGTCGCCCTCGCCGGCAGAGACAAAATCGAACCTGCATCGCTCTTTTTCTATGCCGAAGGGTTCAAGCATTCTGAGTAACAGCCGGTAGCGCTGCACTGCCAGAAAGTTGCCCTCTTTGTAATGGCAGTCACCGGGATGGCATGCAAGAATAATAACGCCGTCAGCGCCCTGTTCGAAAGATTTCAGCACAAACTGGGGGTCTATCCTGCCGCTGCACATCACCCTGATAACATTCACATTGGGAGGGTAAGGAGTCTGTGCGGTTCCTGCCTTGTCAGCTCCGGCATAGGAGCACCAGTTGCAGAGAAACCCGATGATCTTTGGCTCAAAATTATTATTATCGGTCATCTCAGCACCTCTGCGATCTCTGCAAGGATTTCTTCATTGGTGAAGTGATTGCCTTTGATCGCGGCTGAGGGACACGCAGCAACACACGTGCCGCAGCCCTGACAGAGCACATCGTTCACGATCGCCTTCTCTTTTTCGGTGTCGAAAGATATCGCTTTATACGGGCATGCGCCGATGCAGACCCTGCATCCGGAGCAGCGTTCACTGTTAACCACAGCGTTGACCGGCTGTATCTCGAGCTTTCTGCCCACAACGAGTCCTGAAAGAATATATCCGGCAGCAGCCATGCCCTGGTTCATGGCCTTTTGAATATCCATTGGCGACTGGCAGGTCCCGGCTAAATATATTCCCTTGATTTTGGACTGGGCAGAATCCAGTCGTCCATGCAGTTCCTGAAAAAAACCGAACTGGTCTCGTGCTGTTTCCAGAACCTTCCCGAGTTTCCCGGACTCTTCAGCCGGAATAACCGCCGGACAGAGTATGAGCATGTCCGCATTCACACTTCCGCACTTCCCGGAGATGTCCTTATACTGAATAACATTGCTTTTCCCCTCGCCGGAAACAGACAGGTCCTGTATGTCAGCGTATCTGATAAAGGTTGCGTTGGGATTCGATCGTGCGTGGTGGTACAGGCTGAACTCGTCTTTGCCTGGGACAACAAGTTCTTTGTAGAAGTGATAGACCCTGGTGCCTGGTATTTCTTTCTCGATCATATGGTTGAACTTAAAGGCATACTGGCAGCATATTCCCGAGCAGTATTCTTTATGATTGGCATCAAGACTTCCGACGCAGTGCACAATCGCAATACTTGAAGGGGCAGTTCCTGCTGCTGTCCTGATCTGGCCGTCAGTCGGGCCGTTGGAAGCCATAAACCGCTCAAACTCTTTGCTGGTATATATATTGCCGAGCTTGCCATACCCGAGATTGGGCAGCTTTCTGCAGTCATAGAGATCTGAACCAATTGCTATGATTATTGCACCGATAGTTCTCTCATATACTTTTTCGCTGTCGTCAAACATAATTGCATTCTCGACCGGGCAGGCCTCCTGGCATTTTTTGCACTGACCGCCCTGGAGAGTGACACAGAGTTTCTCATCGATAAAGGGTGCATTCGGCAGAGCCCCGGCAAAGGGAAAAGAGATCGCTTTACGCTCGTTCAAATTACAGTTAAACGGGTTCTTTGTGCTGACCGGACAGGGTTCGATGCATTCTGCGCAGCCGATACAGGTATGCATATCTGCAAAGCGGGGTTTCTGCTTAATGCTGGCAACAAAGTTCCCGTAAGAACCGATAACTTCTGTCACCTCAGCCATAGTCAGGAGTTCGATATTCTGGGCGTATTGGCCATGCAGTATCTCTGCCATTAACGGTTCGAGCATGCAGGGACCGCATTCCATATCAGGAAAGAGCTCTTCATATCTGACCGGCATGCCGCCGATAACCGGGGACTTCTCGACCAGAATGACCTTTCTGCCCGAACCGGCGATGGTCAGTGCAGTCTTGAGTCCGGCAGGACCTGCCCCTATAACGAGCGCGTCAGGACATATATCGATTTCTTTTTTTTGCAGAGGCTCGTGAAGCTGAACCCGGTTCACCGCTGACCGTATAGATCGTCCTGCCTTTTCAGTGGCCCTGTCTTTTTCCTCGGTGACCCAGGCTATCTGCTCGCGGACATTCACCATCTGCATGAGATAGGGATTCAGGCCGGCCCTGGAGAGCATCCGCATGAAGGTGTTTTCATGCTCTCTGGGCGTGCAGGCCGAGATCACGACTCGTTCGATATTGTTTTCAGCAAGGTCCTTCTCTACAGCTCCCTGGCCTTCCTCTGAACAGATAAAATCAACGGTCTTGAAATGTATGCCGGGGTACTTTTTGGCCAGACTGTCCCTGACTTTCTCAGCATCGATCTTGTCAGATATATTTGTTCCGCATTTACAGAAATAGACGCCTGTTTTCATGGCAGTTCCTCTTGGCAGCAGATATTGAGCTCGTCGAGTATCGCCTTGACCGCAACAGGAACAGCCTGCTCAACCTCATAGGTCAGTTCTTCACTGAACGAGGTTACGTCACCTGCCTCTATACCCCATATTTTTATCGTTGAAGGGAGATGAAGATCGAGCATCCTGCCAAGTTCGATCGCAGTTGAAAGGTTCGTGTCATGCGTACAGACCATATTCCTTGTACTGCAGAGTTCATCAAGCCCAAACTCGCTCACCGCGCCAGGATCAGATCTGCCGGTCACCATGGCATCCACAATACAGGCCCGATCATAGCCGGTCATTGCATCCATAAGCCTGATGCCGCCTGCATAGACCTCCTTGACATCGATCGTGCCGCCTGTCATGGTGGTTTCGTCCTGCTGATTAAAGTGCTCTCTGATGGCACGGGACACCTTCATCCCGACGCTGTCATCCGTAAGGATCGGATTGCCAAGCCCTATGATCACGGTCTTCATGCGCCTGATCCACCCCTCTGCAGCGTCCTGATAATTTCATTGCTGCTGTTCCTGATGATCACCTTCATCGGCATCTGGCCGGGCAGGGAATGGGTTGCGCAGGAGAGACAGGGATCATAAAGCCGGAAGGCCATCTCGATCCTGTTCAGCATACCTTCTTCGACTATGTTGCCTTTTGAGATAAGTTTTTCTGCTGCCCGCTTGATCGACATGCTCATGGGTGCATAATTGTTTGTTGTGCCGACGATAAGGTTCGCACTGGTGAGCACACCCCGCTCGTCACTGACATAGTGATGCGTGAGCGTGCCGCGCGGCGCCTCGACCGATCCGATGCCGACCCCTGTTATCTGCTGCGGAATGGTTCTTACATCAGGCGAGGTTATCTCAGGGTCCTGGCTAAGCTCAAGCATATGTTCAGACGCATAAAGCAGCTCGATCAGCCGCGCCCAATGCGTTGCCAGCCGATGATGGATCGGCTGATACCTGCCATTGACCTTTTTTGAGCCGAAGGTCTCGAACATGCGTTCGAAAAGCTCCTGGGCCAGAGGCGTTGCCATGGAGTCAGAGACATTCAGACGGGAAAGAGGCGTGGCAATATAAACACCGCTGTCTATGCCGTCCACAAGCCCTTTCCAGCCGACATTTTTCAGATAAGGGAATTTCAGATAGGTCCAGGGCTCGACCCGCTCGGCTATATGCTGCGTATATTCAGAGGCAGGATATTTAGCAAACTCCCTGCCTTCGGGGTCCACGATCCTGATCATGCCGTCGTAAAAGTTGACCCGGTTCTTGTCATCGACCGTGCCCATATAATAAGTCTTATGCAGATAGACATCTGAGGTGACCAGCTCAAGATACTGCTGATTTTTCAGCACAATGTCATCGAAGATCTTGAGTGAAAACAGGGCGAAGTCGATATTTTTCTTTGCGGTCTCTTCGATCTCTTTTCGTTCCTCTTCTGAAACAGACTTGGACCAGCCGCCAGGAAGTCCTCCGGCAAGATGTACGCCGCGTCCGCCAAGCTTCTCGATCACGTGATGATTGCGGGCCCTGCAGTCGATCACCTGTTTGCCGATATCGAGCCCGACCTTCCTGATCACACCGAGTATGTTTCTTTCAGACGGCGGCGCATCAGGGCCAATGATGAAATCAGGGCCGCCTAACGCATAAAAGTGTGTCGTATGGTCAGTCACATAGAAGGCCATGTACAGCAGTTCCCGTATCTTCTTTGCTGCAGGCGGCGGCTCGACATTGAAAAGCATGTCCAGGGCCTTGACCGAGGCCATATGGTGCGCCTCAGGACAGACGCCGCAGATCCTGTTCGTGATCACCGGCATATCTTCAGCCAGCCTGCCGACACAGAACCTCTCAAAGCCCCTGAGCTCAGGCACCTGGAAATAGGTATTGGCAACATCTCCCTCTTCATCCAGAAAGATCTCGATCTTGCCATGCCCCTCAAGACGGGTTATCGGATCAATACTGATATTTTTCATGACATTTTTCCTTTCAGTATCGATCCTGCCAGACTGTATTTGTAGAACATGCCTGCATAATCAGGGATTGAGCCGAGGACTGCATCTATCCTTTGAAAGATCTCGTCTTCTGTCATGCCTTTGGTGTCGCCGATATCGATGACCGAACCGAGCGCTGCTACCATTTTGGCCCCTTGATCGAGCACCCCTTCCGGCGGGCCATAGCAGCCGGTGCAGGGCATATTTACCTTTGGGCAGAGTGCACCGCAGCCATCGCGGGTGGCTATGCCCATGCATATCAGCCCCTGGTCAAGCAGACAGGGCTCTCTTTCCGGAACGATCTCATATGTTCTGTATAGACGTGATATCTTCTTGTCCTCTTTTTTTCTGTCGCATTCATTGCAGACGGCAGACCTTCCGGCCCCTATGACACTGCCTTTAGGCGGCAGAGCAGCGCCGCTGATGACAGCACTTACCACATTCCAGATCTGGGGAGGTTCCGGAGGACAGCCAGGGATGAAAAAATCAACATCAGTTACTTGTGCAAGGGTCTTCACCGTATCAAAGAAAACAGGGAGATGAAGAGTTCCTTCAGCCAGATTTGTCTCGGGCTGGGGAATGACCTTGCCGGGGTTATCGATCGAGGGATTATCGAGAAAGACGGTATTCATCAGTGCGTCTTTAGCGTGAAGATTGGCGAGGCCGGGGATACAGCCTTCGGTTGCGCACGAGCCGAAGGCAATAAGGATCTGGGATTTTCTTCGCAGAAGATGCGCCATCTCCTCATTCTCAGCAGTCCGGATGGCGCCGTTAAAAAGTGTGATTGTTATGGCCTTGTCAGGCAGCGCCTCAATATCCTTCTTCTTGGTGTCTAACAGACAGGGGCAGAACATGAAGTCAAAGGCAGCATCCACGTCAATGATCTTTTCATTGATATTGACGAGCGCTATTTCGCAGCCGCCGCAGGATGCAGCCCAGTACATGCTCAGCTTTGGTTTGTCAGCCATGGATTCCCCTTTAGCAAGGCGTATGAGAACTGCGGCTCTGTATGCCTGACGCTATGCAACACTAAGGTCTATTCTATATACAGGCTGCATTTTGTCAAGGCAAAGTGCGGATGAGGGGCGAAGTTAGGTGCCATGCTCAATGCGCTGGTTGGATCTTTAATTTCTGTTCTCGCCCTCAGCCGGTGCCTCGGGGATCTGGACGCTGTGATAACATGCCACTATCCAGACAGCTTTTCCCTTATCATATTTCTTGGTGACACCTACAAGGACGCGAAATTGGTAGACTGTCGAATGTGATTAGCACATATTGCAGCACTCAGAAATGTTTATTTCGAGTGCTTTAAAACAGGCCCCGGTCAAGGGAGC
>JACRHC010000078.1 GCA_016217675.1 Nitrospirota bacterium | reverse complement strand
TCCTTAGAAAGGAGGTGATCCAGCCGCAGGTTCCCCTACGGCTACCTTGTTACGACTTCACCCCAATTACCGGCCATACCTTAGATGGCTGCCTCCCCGATTGCTCGGGGTTAGCTCACCAGCTTCGGGTACAACAGACTTTCGTGGTGTGACGGGCGGTGTGTACAAGGCCCGGGAACGTATTCACCGTGGCGTGCTGATCCACGATTACTAGCGATTCCACGTTCACGGAGTCGAGTTGCAGACTCCGATCCCAACTGAGATAGGTTTTTCAAGATTGGCTCCCCTTCACAGGTTGGCTTCCCTTTGTTCCTACCATTGTAGCACGTGTGTTGCCCTGGACATAAGGGCCATGAGGACTTGACGTCATCCCCACCTTCCTCCAGCTCATCGCCGGCAGTTTCCTCAGAGAGCCCCCGACTAATCGGGAGCAACAGAGAATAGGGGTTGCGCTCGTTGCGGGACTTAACCCAACACCTCACGGCACGAGCTGACGACAGCCATGCAGCACCTGTGCTGGTGTCCCTTGCGGGAGGTCCTGAGTTTCCTCAGAATTTCACCAGCATGTCAAGCCCAGGTAAGGTTCTTCGCGTAGCGTCGAATTAAACCACATGCTCCACCGCTTGTGCGGGCCCCCGTCAATTCCTTTGAGTTTCAACCTTGCGGCCGTACTCCCCAGGCGGGGTACTTAATGGTTTCCCTACGGCACAGAACCCTTACGAGCCCTACACCTAGTACCCACCGTTTAGGGCGTGGACTACCAGGGTATCTAATCCTGTTTGCTCCCCACGCTTTCGCGCCTCAGCGTCAGTTCAGCGCCAGATGGCCGCCTTCGCCACCGGCCTTCCTCCAGATATCTACGCATTTCACCGCTACACCTGGAATTCCGCCATCCCCTCGCTGACTCAAGTGATGCAGTTTCCAAGGCAATTTTAGGGTTAAGCCCTAATCTTCCACCTCAGACTTACTCCACCGCCTACGCGCCCTTTAAGCCCAGTAATTCCGAACAACGCTTGCCACCTCTGTCTTACCGCGGCTGCTGGCACAGAGTTAGCCGTGGCTTATTCATCGGGTACCGTCATTATCTTCCCCGACAAAAGGAGTTTACAATCCGAAGACCTTCATCCTCCACGCGGCGTCGCTGCGTCAGGGTTTCCCCCATTGCGCAAAATTCCCCACTGATGCCTCCCGTAGGAGTCTGGACCGTGTCTCAGTTCAAGTGTGGCCGTTCAACCTCTCAGTCAGGCTACCCGTCTTAGGATTGGTAAGCTTTTACCTTACCAACTACCTGATAGGCCGCAGGCCCAGCCTCAAGTGAATTGCTCCTTTTACCACAATCATCCCAGACCGTGGTCTTATGCGGTATTAGCCCAAGTTTCCCTGGGTTGTCCCCCGCTTGAGGGTTGGTTACCTACGTGTTACTCACCCGTCCGCCACTAAGTTAACCAACAGCACCAAATACAAAGCTTTTGAAGATATGTCCTATAGGACTTATAAGACCTATACTCCTTGATTCTGTCCTTGGTGCTGCTGATTAACTCCGTTCGACTTGCATGTGTTAGGCACGCCGCCAGCGTTCGTTCTGAGCCAGGATCAAACTCTCATTTGATACTGGTTTTTCTTAAACTCATTTTTCAATCAACGGTACGCTACGCACCTTTTTCAGTTCTCAAAGAGCGAGTGAGTATCTTAGACAAATCATTTTAATTTTGTCAAGAGACTAACGAGGAAATCTTCAATGCAGTTCTTTGCTATCGTAGTTACTGCGTTTCCCGTATAATACGTGGCTATTAAAACAGATTCACGGGAGAAAAGTAAAGGCATGGAATTCAGGATCATTGCAAGAGATGGAGAACGGCGCAGGGCAGAGATTAAAACAAAGCGGGGCATCATTAATACGCCTGCGTTCATGTCGGTCGGCACGATCGGCACGGTAAAGGCGATGTCTTCTGATGAGCTGAAAGAGATCGGTGCGGAAATCATTTTAGGCAATACCTATCACCTCTATCTACGGCCGGGCCTTGAGGTGATTTCCACGTTAGGCGGTCTGCACAAATTCATGAACTGGGGCCGCCCTATCCTGACCGACAGCGGCGGCTTTCAGGTCTTCAGCCTTGCATCTTTCAGGAAAATAGAAGAGCATGGCGTACAGTTTCGGTCGCATATTGACGGCTCTCTCCATTTTATCGGCCCTGCAGAGGCGATGAAGATACAGGGAGTGTTAGGCTCTGACATTGCGATGGCCTTCGATGAATGTATCCCCTATCCGGCAACCCATGACTATGCAGAAAAGTCGATCGAGGTCACCAGCCGATGGGCGCAGGAATGCAAGGATCATCAAAACAAAGGCCAGGCGCTCTTCGGCATTGTACAGGGCGGTATGTACACGGACTTAAGAAGAAGAAGCACTGAGGATATGCTCAATATCGGATTTGACGGATATGCAGTAGGCGGCGTAAGCGTCGGGGAGCCGAAAGAAGAGATGCATGAAATTATCCATTTTACTGCGCCTCTGCTTCCTGAAGAAAAGCCCCGGTATCTGATGGGAATAGGAGACTTCGTAGATATGCTCACTGCAGTTGATGTGGGTTTTGATATGTTCGACTGCGTAATGCCTACACGGAATGCCAGAAACGGAACTATTTTTACCAGCAGGGGCAGATTCAGCATCAGGCGTCAGGAGTTCAAATTTGATGCAGGCCCCCTTGACCCTGACTGCGGCTGCTACACCTGCAGGAACTATTCAAAGGCGTATCTCCGTCATCTCTTCCTTTCGCGGGAGATCCTCGCAATGCGGCTGAACACGGTTCATAATCTTTATTTCTACCAGAACTTCTTCAGGCAGATGCGGGCTGCTATCGAAGAAGGGAGATTTGGGGAGTTTAAAAGACATTGGGATGGGATCTTTAGCCCAAGTCGGCCAGAGGATGAAAATCAGGGATAAAAAAATTCTGCCAATATTCGGCAGTGGTTTTCGGCAAATCCTATGGTAGTTTCAGCAGGCGCTCGCTCCTCCAGATGCGGATAATACGCACCCTGCTTTTTTCATGGCGATAGACGATCCGGAATGGAGGCGAAATGATCTCGCGCAGATGTTCGACCATAAACTCAGGGACAATCCGGCCGCTTAAGGGATGGCTGCGCAATCGCTCGATGCTGTCCATGATCCCGGAAATCAGTCGCATGCCAGCCTCAGGCGAACCCTCCTGCTTGTAATAGGCGCAGCAATTCCTCCAGGTCTTCCAGCGCGGACAGAGCAAGGGTGATGGATGCCCTGACAGCCATCGCCTATTTTAGCCCAAGGCGTTTCTTTGCGTCACTCAGGGAGACCTCACGGCCCTCTTCAAGGTCCATCATTCCCTGAATCACCGCCTGCATGAAACTGCGCTGTTCCACTTCTTCCTCGTAATCCTTAAGAGATTGGACAACAGCAACCCCGCGCCCCCTGCTCGTCAGCAGCACCGGCCGGTGCGTCTCGTTCGCATGAGCGATAACCTTGCCGGGGTTTATCTTCAGGGTGCTTAAAGGGATTATGTCCTCAGAAAATTTCACAGCCATAAAGACCTCCTTACAGGACTTGTTAACTGGTCTTATAATAGCACCTGTTTAAAGTGCTGTCCATAATCCCTATTTTTATCAGGACGTTTACAGGCAGATGCGGGCGGAGATTGAGCAGGGGAGATTTGGGGAATTCAAGAGGAAATGGGATTGGATTTTTGGACAGGAGAGGACAGAAGACTGAAATCAGGGGTAAAGAGACTTCAGGTGCCCCTTCGGGTAAAGTCATAGGGAGCATTCTTCCTCACAGGACATCTCACTGGAAGGCATTTTATTTTCACCGTGGAGTACCAACGCAAACTCAAAGATAGGAACTCTGCTTATGTAAATTCTCTCTTCCTCATCTCGATGTCCTCGTCAGTACGCTTATGTTCGTATGCAATTCTTCTATCCAAATAAGCTTCGTATTTCTTTACAAACAATCGTATCGTTTTGTTCTTGTCTTTTTTCCAGTCCTGAATTTCATGGCGTTTGGCTTTATAGGCTTCCACGAAACCATATTCGCCGCTTACGACGCCTGTCTGTGACAGGATAATAAACATTTCCTTTATATATCTTTCACTGTGATATCTTTTTATAAATTCTTTGCATACGCCGTGCAAAAAAGGTTCTCCCTTATATGCCCTCAAAACGGAAATCACGATCTTTGCGTTCTTATCCCAGCCCTTTTTAACCAGATTTATCATTTCACTCTCAAGTGCTTTATCAGAAGTCGGGAAGATTGCTTGGAGAAAATGGCTTGCTTCCCATTGAAACAACCAGTCCTTTTCTGAAAACCAACCAACTATTGCCCGGACCACTACATTTGCGCGCTTCTGAAGAGGTTTGTTTATTATGTGCAAACTGAAAGGTATTGCATCATATCTTTCCCCTTCCTGTTTCTTCTGACGTTTAGAGACTCTTTCCTTAAAAAACTGTATCAGCTCTTTAGGATGCTTCTCCGCAAGAGGAGACAGTATTCTTTCAGCGTGATAGTCGATATCAGGCGCAAAGATCAGGCTGTCGAGCACAGACTCATAATCTTTAACACTGAGGGTATCGAGAAGTGACGATTCTCTGGACCATATGCCCCGAATCCACTGGTAGTTCTTTAATTCGGCCTGTTTCCTCACAGCCCCAACAAATATCTTTTTGAGATTAGTGCGCTTTGGATGTTTCGCATAATTGCGGTCAATGGCACTTATAATCCTGGAAAGAACATCTGCGTTATTGTTCTTACAAGTCAGGCCGTATATTCTTTTCAGAAGCGTAATATCGATTTCTTCAACATATTCAAACAAAGATGCGCAGACGGATAGCCTTTTGTTTTCATTGATCCACTTTTTCAATACCTCCACGGCGTTTCTGGATGATTCACCCTTCCACAGGCCCCCAAGCAAGTGAATCAAGAAAGGTTCAAGCTCCTTTTCATTTTGATCAAGCAACATCAACGCAAACTCTGTTTTTTGTTTTCCGATTTCGAACAAGAACACATTAAAATATTGAAACTCTCCCCAGCTTATTTGATAATTCTTGATGATAGATAGAATTCTTCTTTGCCAATCATCAAAAGAAAGCGGTGTTATGCTATCAACTAACTCTTGAAGTTTCTCTTTGCGCAACTTTTCCGTTTCTTCGACATCCAATTCAGCAAGCCTATAATCGTAACCGATAAGAATCCTGTATATTCCATATTCTTTATTAGAAGAGATGTTCGACAGAAGGGAATCGACCTTATCATTTAAGCCCCTTCGAGCAAAAAACTGTGACTGTTCTTCAATATCTTTAATAATCTCATTTTCGGCAGTAGGCAAAATCTCATCATAAAATTCAATGAGCAAATTTGTATTCTCAACAATCATTTGCAGGAGGTCATCTCCGTAATTCCCTTGGTGTGGGGTCTGCGACCCATCCTGTAACACTTGCAATATCCTGATTCGCTGGGTTATCTCTTTTAAGTCGTGATATAACCGTTTTAGCAGGTTCATAGTACGAGATCTAACATCTTTCAAATCATCGTTCACAATAAGCGGCCCATAATGAAGGGTGAAAGTCTTATAGTCGGACATGGAAGTGCCTTCAAATGCAGGCTTCAACAACTGGCTGGCGATTTCCATAACTGCCTCAAACTGCTCGTTGATTTTTGCGTTATCCCATTTAGAAATCTGATCCAAAACAAAAAGCTGCGGGGAATAACCAATTTTCTGAAGCACATACATGTTGTAACTCGCGAGCTCACTTAAGATCTCTATGGCTTTCTTCTTTACGGTGGACTTTGAATCGCTTGAGAGATGAACAAGCAATTCAAATATATTTTCGATGTAGAAATATTTCAGTTCACTCAAGATATCCAAACAAACTTCTGCTATGTCAGCGTAGTGTTTGCCTTCAAATTCTCCGAGCGCCGTTTTTATGGGCACTAATGCGTTATCTTTTGCCTTTATCAAAGCGCCGTCTATGATGGTGATGATGTCAACATTCTTCGGAGTCTTGTCTCCGAACTCTTGCACGAATTGGCGCAGAAGGGAAAGTTGCTCGTACAAGTCATTATTAGAAGCTGACTTCATGATCCCTTCTAAGAATTGAGCATCAAAGACTGTCTTGCCTTGTTTGAGCTTCTCGAACTGCTTATAAATGAACTCGAAGCTATAGCTCGCCTGCCTAATGTGATTTTGCATCACATCCGAGAACTGTTTTTTTAAAGATTCGAATGCGTGCCGGTCAAATTTCGGCAACTCTTTTTGTGGCTTATAGATAATGTCATGTGCCATTTCGGACCATGCATGATAGAGGACAGTCGTAAGTTGAATTTCGCACTTTAAGCTTGCAAATTTCGAATATTCAGTTAGATTCAGTCTGTCTTTATTCAGATGCACGACGAGATGGTGCGCGTTATAGTCATCAGGAGAGAACTTAGGAACATTCTTGATTACTGAAAATTCCTTATAGACGTATTCAATAAATCGTTGTATATCGCTATCGAGATAGAAAATAACTCTGCAGCCGGCGAGATCATCTAATTCCGAAAGGGGTATGTTTTGCAGCTTTGAGTTGTCCCTCAGTTTTTGCTCTAACGATCCCGGGTCTTTCTCGCGAGCAGATACTACCTGGTAGTGATATCCATTGTTCTTCAGCAAGGTTTCTAATATGAATTTTACCGTGATTGAAAATTCTTTATAAGTGCGCTGGACCTTTTTATACTTCTCTAATATCGGTGCAATTTTTTCCTTACTGGCCACCCTCACGAGCTCCTTGCCTTACTAAGCCCATTCTTGAGAAACATATAGAAACAGATGGGATCAGGTCTACACTTTGCACAACCTATTATATACTTTACCTTGACTGTCATATGTGTAGGACTGCCCCCTAATGGCTTTCACTTTCCCCCAAACGGATAATACAACTCATCATCATCCGCAATCAACCGGAAGAATTTCCCCGATGCGATCCAGGCGATCCCGAACGCCATAAGGGCAATCGCCTCCCCATAGTAAGTAATCCGGAGCCTGTCGACCGTCTCCGCCGAGAGCAGAAAGTGCGCAAAGGAGATGAAAACCATGCATCCTATCATGGTCACCCCGGAGATCAGGTATATGCCGCTTCGCCGTGCCTTTTTCCCGCCAAGCCCCTTGATGCCCCGCCTGAATGGGATGAAGCAGAAGTACGCAAGGATCGAAATAAGCACCGCTGCAGCTACATAATGGATCGCAGAGTTGAAAGAGCGTGGGCACCCATCGCATGATGTGGGACAGATCGCCACGAACACCGCTGCAATCGAGGCTGCCTTGCTCGAAAGCGACTCGGACTCGCTGTGGCCGTTATAAGCAAAGAGGAAAGAGCCAACCACAAAAAGCAGCCCGACAAAGATGTCCCGAGCGTTTGAATAATACGATGCGCTTATGGACGTAAGCGGCAGGGAGGCGGCAATGCTAACCACAAACGGAAGGGAAAATGCGATCAAACCCATCAGCAACCTCAGCGCCCTATAGTCAAACACAGACGTTAAAGTCGGCTTATCCATCATGCCGCTCGTCCAATGAGTTAGTCATTCCCTTAATCACATGCCGCGCCAAAGACTTGCCCCCAGGGCGTTGATGCAAAACATCTGCCGTTAGGCGTCCTCGCGGCCTCCATCAAATCCTTCCCACCCTCATCTCTTCCCCATCATCCCCACATATACCTTCAAAAACGCTCCCCATTTCGTCTTCTTCACAAAATCGAGCTTTGCATAAAGAGGCGAGATCTTCTTTGTCGGGAAATAGATCGACAGGCCGTGGGAGTTTTTCACTGCATCGCCTTTATGGCCAGATTTTATGATCATGCCGTTATTCGTGAGGGAATCGACAACAGCAGCGCATGCGACCTTGATCTCCTTGTTCGTTGTACTCAATCCAAATGGGGCGCAGAAGTCTGCAAGGTCAACATACTCTGGTGTGTAATATGCCTGTGCCTGTGAGCGGGCCTGGATAAGCGCCATCTTGACAGCAGATGAACTAAGCCCACTAATAAGCGCCTTTGCAAGCCCGTCGATTGCTGCTGCGACCTGTGGTGACTTTGCAATGTCACAGGCTGACTGGGTCACGCTGTCCGAGGCCTTATAGGATTTGAGGTATTTATCGACAATCATCTTTGAGACTGCCTCAGGAGTCATCGAGGGTTTGGCAGCAAGGGCTGCAAGCACTGCGTCATAGGGCCAGCCGTCTCCGGGTTCGACCTCTTCTGAACCGACGCAAAATAGGGCCGCATCTTTCAGCTGATACTGGACCTCAACCATATTCATAAGGCAGGCGTCCATGCCGATGATATCGAGCTTTCTGCCGAGTTTTGCCGTGACCGTGCTGAAGACCTTCTTCAGTTCGATATTGTCTAAAAAGTCTCTTGCGTCGTCATCAAAGGCAATCGCTCTGGTGGTAAGGGCTTTTTTTATAGACGTATCAAAAACAGCCCTGCGCATGCGACGGCTGGTGACTGAACGCATCAGCCCAAAAGGGATCGTGCCTTTTGCGCCAAAGTTTGTTCCTGATATCGACCGGCCCTTGCGGCTGATATCCATTTTTATACGGCGGGCCAGACGGTAGACGTTTTCATCATCCCAGCCTGCTCCGTGGTTCCAGACAACTGCCAGATAATGATCTGCAGGATAATTCTTTGCACCCCAGAGGATAAAGTCTGTCAGCACCTTCGGGTCTCCTGTATTGGTCTCACCCAGATCCGGCAGAACATCTTCCGCAAGCTCTCCGCCCGGCCTTATAAAGTAACGTTTCGTTGTCCCCTTTTCCCCGATCCGGTCGAACTGGGCAACGATGTTTACCCCGTTTTTCGACCCGACCTTCTTCATCTCTTTCAGGTCCCCAACCCCGGCCCCGTCAAGGTTATTGTCCCCTGCAAGATAGCCATAACCGTCCAGTTCGCCTTTTTCTCAGCCATGTCCCCTCCCCTTATACATTTTCATATTCACCCGGGTCTTCCGGGCCTGGAAATATTTGCCGAGGTTTGTGCCTTTCACGTCGCTTATATCAGAGGGCAAGGTCTCCCAGAGGTGGTAATTGTTAAAGCAGTAGTAAGGAACGCAGCGGAAGGACTGGCCGGCCTCAGATAGTCTATCCGCCTCGGGCATAAGGGCCGGAGCAGCATCAAGGGTGCTTTCGAGGATGCACCATCTGCCGATCTCATTTTTGTACACAGGCCAGCAATGGCCGCCAAGAGATTTGTTCTTTTCGTCGAAGACCTCACCGAGCACAACCCTTACACAAAAGGGGCTGATGTTGCCTGCGATCAGAAGGCTTGCAAGGAGGAAGCTCCCGTCTTCGCAGTCGCCCTTCTTTATCTGATAGGTCTCAGGCGGGAAAAGCCAGAAATCGCCTTTCTTGTATTTCGTGGTGTCGTAGACATAGGTGATGCTGCCGGCAACAAACTGCCAGATGACCATGGCCCGTTTGTCAAAGTCTCCGGGATTTTTGGTGGCAGGAAGTCCGCAGTTTGCCCTGAGCTCCTTCAGGATTTCCTTCATGATGATATTGTCTTCAAAGGATATCCATTCCCTTATGTCAGCAGTGATGGACTTCTTTTCGCCGATGATAAACCTTTTCTTCTCAATTGCAGTGTCCTGCAAAATGCGGCCGCCGTCCCAGTTAAACCCCATGCCTCAGACCCCCATCCTAAATATAAGTAAAACCTTAGGGCAAAATGACCACCTTGTCAACATTTTCCCACATTTCTGTCCATATGACCTGTGTCATAGCCTTTTCGCCCGCTTTATAGGAAAATATATCTATCTAAAAGGAGGATACCATGGAAATACTTGATCTCAAGAAACTTATTACGTTTTATCCGGACAAAATCGGCAGGGAAATGCTTTCGGACAAACCTGAAATGCGGGTCGCACTTATGTGCCTTGAAGCTGGACAGGAATTGAAGCCGCACAAGGCGCCTATGAGGCTGCTTATGTATTGCGTTGAAGGCAAGGGAACGTTTATCATAGGAGAGGAAGAAGTTGTAGCAGACGAAAAGACCTGCCTTCTCTGTGACCCTATGGTTCAACATGGTTTCAAGGCTGACAAAGGGAGCAGGCTTGTAGTTATGGCAGTGGTAACACCTGTCGATTAAAACACTTTATAAGGAGGCTGTAATGTATTTAGTTAATGTCAACATGGATTGCTGCACTGGCTGTGGAGAATGTGTCAACATCTGTCCTGTTCAGGTCTACCAGATGGGTCCTAACGGAAAGACCGACCCCTTTCAGGCAGGAGAATGCGTAGGCTGCATGAGCTGCGTTGAAGTCTGTCCAGACAAGTGCATCGAAATCAAAGAAATGTAAATTGTTGAACATGAGGGGGGGGTAAGCTTACCCCCCCTCATGGCTTTCATCACTGAAATCCTTCTTCTCAGAAAGCCTCAAATTTCTGTATATATCCGCCATGCTGCCCATCGTATGCAGCCAGCAAGCCTATTCCGCCAGCTGCAGTCCCTTATAAACGAACAGGGTGAAATCGTAGAGCATCCTGTCATGTCTCAGGGCGACATATGGGGAAAGGGTCTTTATTGCAAAACTGAACAGTTCTTCAGGTGACGTATAATGAAGTTCGAAATCCTTCCGCGGATTTAAAGCTGATAAGGCGTTGAAGGCGAGACCGAGACGGCAATGCCTGAAGAGTATCGTCAGTGTCTTCATAATTACCTCATCGAGCCCCGATATCTTAAGATTGAATACACCACAGAGAAAGATGAAGTCAAAATCTTCATCCACCGTCTCTCTGTCCATATCAAAAACCCTGAACCTGCCGTTTCTGTATTTTTTCTGAGCAAGGGAAATGAGACGTTCGTTAATGTCGTACCCGGTATAATCAACGTCAATACCACGGTCCATGAAAAACTGAAGAAGATCGCCCTTGCCGCAGCCGAAATCAAGAATTTTCTTGCCCTGAATACAGCCGATATCAAGGAGGCCCTGATAGTGAGCTTTCTGCCCCAGGGCACTCCACCTGACCGCTTCAGGCCTGTCACCATGGAGTTGGAGATTCTTATCGAAGAATGAAATCACATATTCTTTTGATAGGTCATCCATATACTGTCCTCTTCCAACAGACCCCCATGGGGGAAAAATGGATACTTAGCAACCGCAGTATCATCATAAAAATAGCGCCTTCCGTCTATGAGCATTTTGATTATAGTAATGTTTATAATTATAGCTTATGGAGCATGCAATGAACCACCGTGTCAGAATGAGTCTGACATGACAGAAATAGAAGTCAAGATCCTTGAGGTAGACAGAGTGGCTGTCGAAAAGAGACTGGTCGCACTCGGCGCAGTCAAGGTCTTTGACGATGAGATCCATGCCATCTACTATGACCTGCCTGACAGCGGCCTGAAAACTTCCGGGAGAACGCTCAGGCTGCGGAAAGAGGGGAGCAAAACAGTCCTCGCCTTCAAGTCACACCGTGAAAACACGGCTGCAAAAGAGAGGGAAGAACATGAGGTTGAGATTTCCAGTTTTGAAGATATGAAGACTATCCTCGACGGTCTGGGATATATCCCCTGGCTTGAGATGAGGAAACACAGGACGAGCTATAAACTGAGGGGCACTCATCTTGAATTCGATCGCTACTGCGGTCATTATGCCTACATCCCCGAGTTTCTTGAGATCGAGGGAAACAACCTTGAATCCATTTATAGTGTTGCTGAAACCCTGGGATTCAGCAAGCAGGACTGCAGCCCCTGGGACGCAACAGATCTGATCGGGCACTATACGGGTCTGGATACGGTCCGATAGGACAAACCGGCGCCCGATGGGCAGTTTCCCCTTTACTTGCCTCCCTGCATCTGATAGGGTACAGGAATTATGAAAGGCATTCGGAGGACCGTTGTCATGAGACGTATTGCATTTGCAGTTCTTTTCTCTTTTTCTCTGTTAATGGCTGCTTGCGCCACATTCAATACGGATAGCGCCATTCAAAATTCTGCCGCGCGATATAAAATAGGAGTGGGCTATTATAGTGAAGGCAAGATCCAGCAGGCATTTGTAGAATTTCAGCATGCTTACGAACTGAACCCGCAGAACAAGGAAGTCCTGTATGCAATAGGCATCATTTATCTTCTCGATTTTGACGAAACCCAAAAGGCAATTGATCACTTTCAGAGAGCAGTAAAGATCGATCCTGATTACTCAGAGGCATATAACAATCTCGGGTATGCACATGCAAAAATTGGCAAATTTGATGCGGCAATTCCCTTTTACAAAAAAGCTGTATCCAACCTGTTATACGCAACTCCGGAAAAAGCATTTGCAAATATGGGGAAGGCATATTACCGATTGGGAAGATACGATGAGGCATCTGCTTCATTTAAGGAAGCGATTAAAAGAGCTCCTAACTTTGACCTCCCCTATATGGGCCTTGCCCTTTGTTATAATGCTACAGGCAAGTATGGCGACGCGTCAGCTGCGCTTTCACATGCCATAGCCCTGAATCCTCAATACAAAGGGAATGTAAAAATGGCTGCCGAGGATTTTTTGATTCGAAAACTTAGTTCATCAACCTATGAGCAGAAAGACTTCGCGGACTACCTTGAAATTCTGAAATACTGATCCTGTTGCTCGCGTCCCAACACTTCCGCCCCAAGATCCGCGATAGAAAAAAGATAGGCAATAAAAAACCTTGTTGCGGACGATCGCTTGAGGACGTGCGGGCAATCAGAAGCGATGCAGCTTTGCGGGAGTTGATGGAATTTGGGGAGATGCCCAGTTCCGATGCCATGGGAGACTGGTTGCGCCGCCAGGGTTATCGGTGAGGAGTTCAGAAAGGGCAACGATGCCCCTGCAGCGCGGAATCTGGAATTCAACCGGTGTGAAGCAGACTACAAAGCTCCTGTGCTGCTTGCCATAGGGGCTGACCTGGACGCTTCAGCAGAGAACCGTATCACGTGGTTACCACGAAGAATCTACGTGAAAACCAGCTTGTCAGTCCGGTATCAGAAGGGTCTCTTTAAATCAATCGCGAATTTTGGGAGGCCATATCTAAAGTTATAATTATGATGTTTAGTGATATAATTTGATTAAATGACTCAAGGAGGTTTCTATGAGGAAATGGCAAATGATTGTGGCAGCAGTGGCAGTTGTGGTTCTGATTGGGGCATCCGTAGTTCTTGCGGCCCCGTGGAAAGGCAGCGGCGGATGGGGCATGGGTTCCCAGTATCAGAGAAATTTTAACCCCTCTACGGTTGAGACGGTCTCTGGCACTGTAGCTTCAGTTGAGCAGACAAAACCGATGAAGGGCATGAATTATGGGATTCATGTCATGCTGAAAACGGAAAAAGAGACAATCGAAGTACACCTCGGTCCGGGCTGGTATATTGAACGACTTGACACCAGAATCGAGAAGAGCGACAAAGTTGAGGTAAAGGGCTCAAGGGTGACCATCGCAGGCAAGCAGGTCATCATAGCGCAGGAACTGAAAAAGGGAGACAATACGCTCATCCTTAGGGATAGTGCAGGTATCCCGGTATGGGCAGGATGGCGGCGATAAGCGGTTTATTTCGTAAGAAGGCTCTGCTTTGAGCCGGAACAGGGCCTTCTTGCCCAGGAGTGCTCATTGGGATATGGGGACTCTGACAACCGGCTTGAAGCACTATTACCAAAAAGTATACACCTGCCACGCGCCCACATTTACTGAACTATGGTAAAATAATCTAATTAAATCAACGGGAAAAATGGTCGGGGCGAAAGGATTTGAACCTTCGACCCCACGGTCCCGAACCGTGTGCGCTACCGGACTGCGCTACGCCCCGAACATGACATAATAGAAAGCAGGTGCACTGCTTGTCAAGTAAGCCTGAATCAGAAATCCGCAGGTATAATAATACGCAATGGATATATCAAGCAAAGTAAGTATATTGAAAATAAGGGAGGCTTCATCTGAAGAGGTTGAGGATGTAGTTGCTGTTGAAAAAAAGGTGAGGATATCGGTAAACGGGAAGCACGCACTCAGTCTTTACTGCAGCCCTCAGATGATCAGGGAATTTGTCGTCGGCGTAGTCTTCAATGAAGGCCTAATCTCAGGAGGGTGGTGCGCAGAGAGGATATCGATCACTTACGGTGATGAGATCAACGTGGACATACCGGCAGCCGGCACGATTACAGAGGGTGAAAAGGTTGTTACTTCAGGCTGCGCAGGCGGCATAAGCCTGAACAGGCAGCTTCCGGAAGAAAAGATATCTGACCCCTCGGTTTTCGATCTTCAGGATATCAGGGAACTGTACCGTGAGTTTCAAAGAAGATCAGAGGGGTACAAGGCAACCGGCGGAGTCCATAGTGCAGCTCTTGCTGACAGACAGCGCATGATTGTCTTTACTGAAGATATCGGCAGACATAATGCTGTGGATAAGGTGATCGGGTACGCGCTTCTTGAGGACATCCCCTTCCCCGGGAAGATTATGCTTGCAAGCGGAAGACTCTCTTCCGAGATCGTGCTGAAATGCGGACGCTGCGGCATCCCGGTCATCATCAGCAGGGCAGCGCCCACGAGCCTTTCGGTTGATATCGCAGAAGCGTCCGGCTTGACCCTTATCGGGTTTGCCCGCGGCGACAGAATGAATATCTATACAGGAAAACAGAGGATAAGGCTATAGGTCAAAAAGCTTGTTTTTGAGGATCACGATCTCGAAACTGACAGCCGCCATGGCAACAAGGTTGTGAATGTAGCCAAGCCCTGCATCCAGAACTGAGGTATTGCCGTTATCAACATAGAGCAGGCCGATGATCTTGTCCCTGATCGTGACCGGCATCATGCAGCAGTCCTGGGGCGTTCCATGCAGTCGTTCGATGAGCAATGCATTGCCGGGTATCTTCAGCAGAGGCCCGCGATAATAGGTTTTTCTGCTGATAACCTCTGAGAATATGGACTGACCCTCAGCAGACAGTCCGAACCGGTCTATATCGACACCGCGCGCTTTCCAGCCGGAAACCGCATTCCCCTTAACAAGGAACACGGCAGCCCGTGATGCAACCGCCTTTGTTTCATTCAGGAGAATACCAATGACTTCTTCCTTGTCCCGAACCCCGGCAAACTGCTCTTTCACCTTCAGAATCATTTTTGATGAGTCTTCTGGCTTCTTTTCCTCCTGGGCATCCTCTTTTCCAAAGACGCTGATATAGCGGAGGTCTCTTTTGAGATCATAATATTTTTCAAGGCAGTAGAGGAGCCTCAGCTCTGTAATAACGTAGGGGACAACATCGAAGCCGGTAAGGAACCGTAACTCGTCAATGGTTGACAGCGACCGCGGGTCAAGCATTGCTATATGCAGTCTGTTGCGGTCTTTTCTGAACGGTAATATTCTGTATTTGTCAGCAAAATCCCTGGTAATACTTGCGATAACTTCCGGATCAATGGCATTCAGATCGGTCACTTTGACCGCCGGAACTTTAAAAAAGGAGCTCAGGAAAGAGAGCATTTCCTGCTCTTTAACAAAACCCAGTTCGATGATGTTCGATCCGATACGGCCACCGAAAATGACCTGCCGCTCAAGGGCCTGCCGAAGCTGGTCCTTGGTAATAATGCTGTTCTTGATTAAGGCTTCACCAAGTTTCATCGGAGCTATTGTATCACTTTATCCCATATTTATATAAGCGGTGCCTGAAAGACCTGAACGTGAGGTTAAGAAGCTTTGCAGCATCTGTCTTGCTGCCATTGGACTTAGCCAACGCCTTCAGGAGATAATTCTTTTCGATCTCTTCGATGATCTTTTCAAGATCAACGCCTTCATCGCCGACATCAGGGAGACCTATCCCTTTACGAACGACCGAGAAAAACTCTTCAGGCAGATCTTCCGGAAGTATGGTAGTGCCTTCAGTCAGCAGGACAACCCTCTCGACCATATTCTCAAGTTCTCGTACATTGCCTTTCCAGGGATAACGCATAAGAATACGGAGCGCATCAGAAGACAGTTGCTTCGTTCCTCCGGAATACTTACGAAAAAAATGATTCAGCAGAAGCGGGATATCCTCAGGTCGTTCTCTGAGCGGCGGCATATGCAAAGGGATAACGTTCAGTCGGTAGAAAAGGTCCTCCCTGAACCTCCCCTCTGCTATGGCGTCCACCAGATTTCTGTTTGTCGCAGATATGACCCTGACATCGACGGCAATGTCGGCTACGCCGCCTACTCTCCTGAATATGCCGTTTTCGAGCACCCGTAGCAGCTTCGGCTGCAGGGAAAGGGGCATTTCAGCTACTTCATCAAGGAGTATCGTCCCCTGGTCAGCGATCTCGAAGAGCCCTTCCTTGTTCTGAACAGCACCGGTAAATGATCCTTTCACATGGCCAAAAAGCTCTGTTTCGAGAAGACCCTCAGGAAACGTGGCGCAGTTGATAGTAACAAAGTTCTTGTTTCTTCTTGTGCTCAGGTTATGCAGTGCTGCAGCAACCAGTTCCTTGCCGCAGCCGCTCTCGCCGGTAATCAGCACCGTAGAACTGCTCTGCGCGACTTTGGGAATGAGTCTGAAAAGTTCCTGCATCCGGGGGCTTTTGCCGATGATATTCTCAATGCGGTAGGTGGTCTGCACCTTTTCCCTGAGAACTGAGATTTCCTCACTAAGCCTTTTCTTCTCAAAGGCCTTGTTGATGATAAGACGGATCTCATCGATCTTAAACGGTTTGTGAATGTAATCATAGGCCCCCAGTTTCATTGCTTCGATCGTCGATTCTGTGGTGCCAAAGGCAGTGATCATGATCACGATGCTCGCGGGTGATATTTCCTTAACCTTTTTGAGGACTTCGAATCCATCAGCTCTCGGCATCTTGATGTCCGTGATTACAACGTCGAAAATATCCTCCTGGATCTTCATGATGCCATCCTGCCCATCAGAAGCTGAGATCGTCTCATATCCCTCTTCCTCAAGGAGAATCTTCAGCACTTCGCGCATGCTCTTTTCGTCTTCGACTATAAGGATTCGGCCTTTATTTTCCATAGGTCCTTGGTAGTATAATCTCAAAGGTTGTCCCTGTTCCAGAATCACTCTGTACCGCAATCCTTCCCTGATGCTCCTCCACGATCCTGAGTGCTATTGACAAACCAAGCCCCGTCCCTTTCTCTTTTGAGGTTTGAAAAGGATAAAAAATTCTTTCCAGATCGTCTTTGTTCATACCAGTTCCTGTATCAGAAAAAGTGATAGATATCCTGTCCGGCATTTCCTTTGTTGAGACAGTCAGCGTACCACCCTTTTCCATGGCCTCAAGGGCATTGATGCCGAGGTTCCAGAAAACCTGCCTGATCTTCAGTGGATCCAGAGAAACCGGCAGCGCACCTTCGCTTTCTTGGCGAACAATGATATCCCCCATATTCTGCGCCCTGTTCCTGAGGAGTTCAAGCGTATCGCCCAAAAGAGCGTTCAGGTCAACCTTCTGAATATCAAGCGGCTTGGGTCTTGAGTAGGTGAGAAAATCTGTCACGATATTGTTCAGCCTCTCCGTTTCATTGATAGCTATTTCCATAAGCTTATCACGGTGCTTCTCCGGGATCTTGCCTTCCCTGAGCATCTCTATGGAGCCCCGAAGGGATGCAAGAGGATTCCTGATCTCGTGGGCAATATTGGCGGACAGTTCTCCGATTGCAGCCCATTTTTCCTTATTCTTCATTTCTTCCTCGAGTTCTTTCAACGCGGTGAGGTCCTGAAAGATGCCGATGAACCCTGTCTCCCTGCCGCTGATGTCTCGCAGGATAGAAGTATGTATCCCAATGATCTTCTTCTCATGATTGGGCCTTTGTAAGACCTTTTCCTTCCGTCCTTCGCTGATCGGCAGTTTCAAAAAGGGAAGGGCATTCTCTATTGGTCTGCCGATAATATCATGTTTTACCGTGCCGGTGATTTTCTCAGCAGCCCTGTTGAAGATAAGCACCTTCCCTTCAATATCGGTCGTAACAAGACCGCTTGGCAGGCTTTCGATGACCTTCATATTGAAAAGCTCAAGATCCCTGAGGTGTGTATCCTTCTCTGCGAGCATCTCCACGGTCTCTTCAAGCCGCGATGATAGATACCCTGCAAGGTAGGCTGTGACATAGAGCGAGATAGTATGAATAAAAATATTGTACAGAAACTGTTTTTCGAGCATGGTCCCTTCATAGGGAATCGGGATCAGCCCGTAAAATTGCAGATCCAGCAGGGTTCCATACAGGATGGAACTCATGCTCGCGACAATATATCCGGCCTTCTGATTAAGAATAATGCTTGAGGACAGGACAGTCAGAATCAGGGTAAAGGAGAACCAGCTCTCGATACCTCCGGTAATATAGATAAGTGCAATTTCGGCAATAACATCGAGGACCAGCTGAATGTACGCAAAGAAAAATATTTTTTTTATACGCTGGATAAGGAGGACATAGATAATGGTCAGTACATAGAGCGCGATAATAAAAAAAGATATGGCACGGGGATTTGGGAAAAATTCTATTTTAAAAATGAATGCAGAGCCGAGGAGCAGGCTGACAAACAAGGCCCTGAATGCGATCAGGGCCTTGAGTCTTAGATGCAAGGCAGCATCTGCCACGCAGATTACTTAATGAGGGTGATAAGCTTGAATATCGGGAGATACATGGCAATAACAATAAAACCGACTGAGCCTCCCAGGAAGACCATCAGCATCGGCTCCATCATAGCGGTCAGGTTGCCAACCGAAGCGTCAACTTCGTCATCATAAAAATCAGCAATCTTGCTCAGCATGGCATCGAGTGCGCCGGTTGCCTCGCCAACTGAAATCATATGGGTAACCATGGGGGGGAAAACCTTGGATTTCATCAGCGGTTCAGCCAGCGTCTTACCTTCGGTAACTGCCTGCCTGACTTCCATGACCGCATACTCAATGACCTTGTTGCCGGCTGTTTTTGCCGTTATCTCAAGTCCGTCCAGAATCGGCACGCCGCTGCTGATCAATGTTCCGAGCGTCCGGGTGAACTTGGCAACCGCGACCTTCCTGAGCATGATACCGAAGATCGGCAATTTCAGGAAGATACGATCGGTCATCGCAGTGCCTTTTTCGGTCTTCCGGATCTGTTTAAAGGCAACAATAGCAGCGGCGATGACCATCCCCGTGATCACTCCTCCGATACCGGCAAGAAAACTACTGGTCTTCATGACAAGCAGTGTAGGCAGCGGGAGGGTGCCTCCCATCGACGTGAACATCTTTGAAAAGGTCGGCACAACAAAGATCATGATGACTGCGATAACACCAACCGCTATCGACGAAACAACGATAGGATAGATCATCGCTCCTTTCACCTTTTTCTTCAGTTTCATCGCTTTTTCCATATAAGCCGCAAGCCTGTTCAGAATAGTATCGAGAATACCTCCTGACTCGCCTGCTGCCACCATATTCGCATACAGGTCAGTAAAAACCTTCGGATGTTTCCTGAGGGCATCGGCATAGGTAGCACCTCCCTCGACATCATTCTTGATTGCCGTGAGAGCCATCGCCAGAGATTTGCTCTCAACCTGCTGCGAAAGAATATCAAGGGCCTGAACAAGCGGAAGGCCGGCATCTATCATGGTAGCAAACTGCCGGGTAAAAATAACGATATCCTTGTCTTTGACCCCGCCGCCGAAACTGAGTTTGCTTTTTACCTTCTCTTTTGGCCGGACCAGAGTTGCAGTAATGCTCCTCTTTCTCAGCTGGGCAATCACCTCATCCTTCGAGTTAGCGGAAATCTCGCCGGACTCTATCAGTCCCTTGGTTGTCTTACCTGACCATTCAAAAATCGTTGCCATGCTCCATTACCTCCCACGCGCAGAGGGAGAAGAACTGACCCTCTGCAGCATCTGGATTATTTCCTCAGGTACCGGCGACCTGGCTATTGCATCTTCATAAGCAATATGCCCCTTTGTGTATAGCTCAATGAGCGACTGGTTCATAGTCTGCATACCGAACTTGCCCTGGCCAGTCTGCATCATGGAGTAAACCTGATGGATCTTGTCCTCACGGATCAGATTTCTGATTGCAGCGTTCGGCACAAGCAGTTCAATAGCAAGCGCCCTTCCCTTTCCGGATTTCTTCGCAATCAGCTGCTGTGACAGGACACCCTCAAGTACAAAGGAGAGCTGAACGCGGATCTGCTCCTGCTGATGCGGCGGAAAGACATCGATGATACGGTTAATGGTCTGCACGGCTGAGTTGGTATGGAGCGTTGCAAGAGTCAAATGACCGGTTTCAGAGACGGTCAGCGCAGCTTCAATGGTTTCAAGGTCTCTCATCTCACCAATAAGCACAACATCAGGGTCCTGCCTGAGGACATACCGCAGCGCAGCCTTGAACGAGGCAGTGTCAGCATGAACCTCTCTCTGATTGATAAGACATTTTTTGTGTCCGTGCAAATATTCGATCGGATCTTCCACGGTAATGATATGGTCATAGCGTTCCGAGTTTATCCTGTCGACCATGGCAGCAAGGGTTGTCGATTTACCACTGCCGGTGGGTCCGGTGCAGAGAATAAGGCCCCTCGGCCTTTTAACCAGATCGTTCACCACCTCAGGGAGGCCCAGATCCTGGAAGGTCTTGATCTCAAAGGGAATGGTCCTGAATGCCCCGGCCACAGCGCCCCTCTGCATGAAAATATTCCCTCTGAACCTGCTAAGACCTTTCACGCCGAACGAAAGGTCGAGCTCGTTATTCTCTTCGAACTTGTGCTTCTGTGCGTCCGTCAGGATGCTATAGGATAAGGTCTTTGTCTCGACAGGTGTAAGCTGCGGATGATCAAGAGGAATAAGTTTCCCGTCGATCCTGAGTCTCGGGGGGCTGCCAGTCGTGATATGAAGGTCAGATGCCCCTTTTTCTATCATGACTTTCAGCAGGTCATAAATTGTTGCCATTCGGGTCTCCTTTAATCGCCAACAGTAGGCTCTTTAGTCGCCAAAGGTGACACGTAACACTTCTTCTATAGTTGTTACGCCTTCTGCGATCTTTGTCATGCCGCTCATTCTTAATGTTTTCATGCCGAGTCGGACTGCCGCCTTTTTTATCTCTGCAGAAGATGCACCTTCAAGGATCAGTTCCTTGAGTTCGTCCTTGATAAGCATCACCTCATAGAGCGCAACTCTGCCTTTGTACCCTGTATTATTGCAGGCTGGGCAACCCTTGCCCTTAAAGACCTTCATCGTCTTGGCCTCGTCCTCGGTATAACCAATCTTTGTCAGGGCCAGAGCGGGGACAGGATCTTCCGCCTTGCAGTTAGAGCAGATCCTTCTTGCAAGTCTCTGGGCAACAATAAGAATAACAGCAGACGAAACAAGGAAAGGCTCAATGCCCATATTCAAAAGCCTGCTTATCGTGCCCGGAGCATCGTTGGTGTGAAGCGTACTCAGCACGAGATGTCCTGTCAGAGCTGCCTTGACGCCTATTTCAGCAGTCTCGAAGTCTCGAATCTCACCGACCATGATTATGTCCGGGTCCTGCCTGAGGAATGACCTCAGGGCTGCAGCAAAAGTAAGGCCTATCTCTTCCTTCATCTGTACCTGGTTTATGCCCATGAAATTGTACTCGACAGGGTCTTCGGCGGTCATGATATTCGTATCCGCTTTATTAAGATGGTTCAATGCAGAATACAGTGTCGTAGTTTTTCCACTACCCGTAGGGCCGGTTACCAGGATCATGCCATAGGGTTTATTGAGGGCCTCCATGAAATCATCCATAGCGGAAACCTCAAAGCCCAGCTTCGTCAGGTCAACCTGAAGATTGGCCTTGTCAAGGAGTCTCAGAACCGTCTTTTCACCAAACAGGCATGGAAGGACCGATACGCGGAAGTCGATCTCGCGTTTTTTCCCTAACTTGAGCTTGATTCGACCGTCCTGCGGAAGTCTGCGCTCTGCAATATCAAGTTTAGACATGATCTTGATTCGTGAAGTAAGGGCAGCCTTGATCTTGGTCGGAAGGTTCATGACCGTGTACATGACGCCGTCAACACGGTATCTCACCCTCAGGGAGTTCTCATAAGGCTCGACATGGATATCGCTTGCACCTGATTTAATAGCGTTAACGAAAATACCATTCACCAGCTTGACAATCGGCGCTTCAACATCTCTGACGACTTCTGAGTCATCTTTCTCCTCAAGAACATCAACACCGTCCAGGGCGTTGCCGACAATTGAGTCAAAGTCTTCAACGCTGACCTGTGGGCCATCGTCCGTTGCTCCAAAATCAGCCCCGGCAGCCAGGTCAGAATCGCTGAAGGTATAGTCCTTGGCCTGAAGAATGGCTGTTGTAGCAGCTGCTTTCTGCGAAGAATTAGTTGTCGCGAGGACATTCTCACCCTTGCCGAGATAATAGGTCGTAATGCCATTAATGATTGCGCTCTCGCTCGAGACCACGACTTCAACATTGTACCCGGTCATAAACTTGACATCGTCAATCGCAAACACATTTGAAGGGTCGGCCATTGCTATCGTGAGTGTTGCCCCAACCCTGGCAACCGGCATGATAAGATACTTTTTTGCCATGTCTGCAGGAACAAGCTTGAGCACAGCGGCATCAATCTTGTATTCAGAAAGGTTTATTGCAGGAACACCGTACTGCTTGCTCAAAAAGGCAACGAGCTTTTCTTCTGTAATGAAGCCCAGCTTGACAAGATTGGTCCCCAGTCTGCCGCCTTCCCTTTTCTGGGCATTAAGGGCCTGCTTTAACTGATCCTCAGTAATCATGCTTGAGGCAATGAGAATTTGCCCGAGTTTAGCCGCCATATCATTAAAATATATGAAAATAGTGCTATTGTCAACAAACAAACTGTTAATAAAAATTATTATGTTTATTGCTTATCTATAAGCATTTCTTAGTCATAATACCACCCATTTTTTGTATACATTTCTGATCTGCCTCAGAAATGTATTTTTTAAAAAGAACGCAAATATTTTCGGTTCACCCCCCTGTCAGGTAACATCAAAAGCACCTGCTGCCTGTGCCTAAGACACCTGCCGTTGGTCATGCATATGAACTAAGAGCGAAATTATGATTATAATAAGCCGGTTCCTATTATGAGCAGCAACCTTAACCATAAAATGCCGACGACTGAAGACCTTGAACGGGCTGAAAGACTCCATGTGGTCATTGAGGCCCTTTGTGAGGTCAACAAACGCTTCCCTGTTGTTGTGGAAGGGAAAAAGGACTTACAGGCTCTGAGAAAACTCGGCCTGACAGGAGATATCATGCCTCTGCATAGCGGCAAGGGGCTTTATGATTTTTCCGAAGAATTGGCAGAGAGATTCTCAAAGGTCATATTGCTCCTCGATTGGGATATGAAGGGAGACAGCCTCTTCGCGTCACTGACAAAGAACCTTCATGGTCAGTGGGAAGAATATGCCGCGTTCAGGGAATTGCTCAGGATGCTCTGCCAAAAGGATATCAAGGATATAGAAAGCATTCCAACCCTGCTCCTGAGGCTTGAGGGGAGCGATTAGCCGGTGAAAGACGTTGGTAAAAAGGGCGAAGACCTTGCAGTGGCTCTCTGCAGAGAAAGAGGGTTTACTATCATTGAGCAGAACTTTCGCACCCCTTTTGGTGAAATCGACATCATTGCAAAGGACGGCAACATCTTTGTATTTATTGAAGTGAAGGCACGAACAGGCGATACCTATGGCGCGCCTTTCGAGGCAGTGACCAGACGCAAAAGGGATAAGATCAGTAAAGTCGCCATGAGCTATCTGAAGAGATTCAGGAAAGAAGTGCCTGCACGGTTCGACGTTATCAGCATCTCGATGAAGAGCGGAATGCCGGATCTTGAATATATACAGGACGCCTTTGAGGTTTGAGTTGTCCGGCGGTTTGACTCGGGAGGAACAAATCTTATAAACTTATGGCACGCTGATTACCCGCCATGCTGTTCAAAAATCCTATGTGATACAGTTCGGGTATATATTTTAATACGATTGAGAGGTTATGCACGCATGAATTCCGAAACCACAGAAAACGCTTCACCTGATACGAACACGCCCAATACTCCTCCCCGGGAAGAAAGCTTTGCCGAACTGTTAGCTCAAAGCAGCAAGCAGACAGTCAGGTTCTCGCCAGGCCAGAAATTGAGGACCAAGATAGTCAGCATATCAGGCGACCTTGCCTTCGTAGACCTCGGTGACAAGAGCGAGGGGGCCATCAACCTCAGCGAGTTCAGAGATAAGGATGGCAATATCCAGGTAAAGACAGGCGATGAATTCGACGTTTTTTTCATATCTGTTGAAGGCGGCATACGTAAGTTCACGACCTTGGTACATGGTTACTCAGCGGTGAGTCTCAACAGTATCCGCGACGCCTTTGAAGCCGGGATACCGGTACAGGGTGAGATTAAACGCGAAGTAAAGGGAGGCTTCGAGGTTCTTGTCGGCGATGTGCGCTGCTTCTGCCCCTTTTCGCAGATAGATCTCAAAGGAGGCCGCGAGGGTGGCGTTTATCTTGGCCGCACCTTCCCGTTCAAGGTTCTTGAGTTCGAAGAGAACGGCAGGAACATCATCCTCTCCCGCCGCGCAAACCTCGAAAAAGAGAAAGCGGAGAAGATAGAGAAGCTTAAAGAAAGTCTCCAGGTCGGCGCAGAGGTCATCGGCACGGTCCGGTCAGTCATGAATTTCGGGGCCTTCGTTGACCTCGGCGGCATTGACGGTCTTATCCCTGCAAGCGAGCTTTCCTGGGTAAGGAACGAAAAACCTTCTGACATATTGTCCATTGGCCAGCAGGTTACAGCAAAGATCCTCTCGATTGACTGGGAGAAGAATAAGTTGAGCCTGAGCCTTAAGGCAATGGAGCCAGACCCCTGGACACAGATCTCAGATACCTATGCTGAAGGCAGCCGCATCAGCGGAAAAATTGTCCGCCTTGCTCCCTTCGGTGCTTTCGTAAACCTTGAGCCGGGAATTGACGGACTCATTCATATCTCAAACCTCGGCGCAGGAAGAAGGATCAACCATCCCAGGGAGGTGGTCGAGACCGGCCAGACCGTTGAAGTCTATGTCCTGTCTGTTGATAAAGAGAGCAGAAAGATCAGCCTCTCGATAAATCCCAAGGTAGAACCTGAGAGAATAACGCTCCCGGAGGTCGGCGAAACCCTTGAAGGCAGGGTCGAAAAGATCATGCCCTTCGGTATATTTGTGAAGCTCAAGAGCGGTCTGACGGGTCTTGTGCCGAACAATGAAATGGCGACCTCGCAGGGTGCTGACCACAAGAAGATGTTCCCTGAAGGCTCTGAGATAAAGGTGACGGTCATCGAAGTTGACAAAGACAGCAATAAGGTCAAGCTCAGCAGAAAGGCTGCGATGGATATGGTGGTAAAACAGGAATATCAGGACTATCTTACAGAGTCCGGCCAGACGAGCAGTTCTTCGTCCAGCTTCGGAACGTTCGGTGATCTGCTCAAGGCAAAACTGGAAGAAAAGAAGTAGTTTTTATAATTATTTATGGCCGCCTGTTACAACAGTGCGGCCATAGACTTC
>JACRHC010000077.1 GCA_016217675.1 Nitrospirota bacterium | reverse complement strand
TGTTTTAAGGGTAATGTTCTCTTTTTTCAGCTCGTATTTTTCGATCGCTTCCCTGATCACTGTCATCAGCTCATCAGGATTGACCGGCTTGGTGAGGTAGTTAAAAGCTCCTTTTTTCATCGCATTTATCGCATTCTCTATCGTGCCGAATGCTGTTATCATAATGACCGGCATATTGGAATTCCGCGACTTCAGGTAATCGAGCAGGTCAATGCCCGACTTGCCGGGGAGCTTCAGATCTGTAATTACAAGTTCATACGTCTGCTTATTGAATTTCTCAATAGCCTCTTCAGCAGACCTGGCCGTATCCACTGCATACAAGCTCTTAAGGGTCATGGAAACTACCTTCAGGATATTCTTTTCGTCGTCCACAACAAGAATATTATGCTTTTGCATATTCACGCGCCTTCATAGTTATGGTGAATTTTGTGCCTTTGCCGGGTACGCTGTCAACTTCGATCTCGCCGCCATGCTCTTTAATAATGCGGTCGACTATGGCGAGTCCAAGACCGGCCCCTCGTGTCTTTGTAGTGAAAAAAGGCTTGAAGACCTTCTCTGTCTCTTCTGCGCTCATACCTTTGCCCGTATCTTGTACGATAAGGGAAGTAACTCCCTTTGCCGCTTCAGTGGAAACGCTTATCGTATCGCCTGCTATAGACGCATCCATCGCATTGATCAGCAGATTCAGGAGCGCCTGCTTTATTCTCGAAAAATCACACGGCATCAGGGGGAGGTTCTCGTCTTTCAGCACAATGATCTCTATATTCCTGTCGGTAGCCTCCTGTCGAATGAGATCGACCGTCACTTCCACTATGGCGTTCAGATTGCATTGCTTCAGTTTGAGTGGTGCCGGTTTGGAAAAACCGAGAAAGTTCGATGAAATCTCATTGAGCCTCGCAGCCTCTTCCTCAATAATGCCTAAAAACTCTGTCAGCAGTTCCCCCTGAAAATTATTCTTGAGATACGAAGCTGCCAGCTTTATGGCATTCAGCGGATTCTTGGTCTCGTGTGCAACAGTCGACGCCATTTCACCGAGCGCCGACAGACGTTCCATCCGCGCCTTTTCCGAATTTACCTTCTCAAGCTCCTGCAGGTTGTACCGAAGGTCCTTCAGCATCTGATTAAAGACCTCCACAAGCTCCTGTATCTCGTCGCCGCAGGACTCCTGGTACACTACACACTTTCTGCAGTCTCCGATCTTCTGCGCAAAGGAACCCTGAACCTCGCCATGACAGAACGTCCCGGCCACAGCCCAGCATCGTTCCCCGCCGTATGAAGGGCAGTCCTTCTTCGAGCAGTCAAGCCGTTCCCAGCATTTTATCAGCCGGGGGTTTTCGACTTCCGCATCCAGATTGCCTGACTGTACGTCGAGCATCCTGTCCTTGAGCCTCTTAAGGGGTTTTGTGAGATAATGGGAGACAATAAATGCACCGGCAATCCCAGCAAGAAGCATGATGCCGGTGATCATATAAATGTATTTTTTCAATCTCGACAGTCTGTCTTCAATGACGGCTTCCATATCTTTTAGTGAGTATGCAACCGTTGCCATGCCAAGCCCTTCGCTCCCGATCATGATCGGATGAGAGAATTCCTTAACGCGCTCATTGTCAGTGATCTGCTCCTTCACAAGATCCTTCATATCACCAGAACGCCTGAACATATCCGGTCCGTCTTTATCCGGCATTGTTGATCCAAGTCTGCCTCTCTGTGTATGCGCTACGATTGTCCCCTCTTTGTCCACGATCAGCGCATACCTGCAGGCGGTTGCCTCCTGAACCGTCTTTACCAGTTCTTCGAGCCTCAACGGGTCGAACATCAGAAGCGGTTCAGCAGCATCGTGCGCGAGGTTCTTGCTCATGGCCAGATTGCTCTCAAAGGCGCTCTGACTCAGGGCCTCTTTCTGATACGTAATGATAAGGGTGGCGACAGCGGACATGGACAGGACGATCAACAGGGTAACGGCGATAGAGAATTTCAGTGCAAGACTGAGGCTATTGGGTTTCATTTCCGCGTATCCATTTTCTCAGGGTATCAAAGTCCCTGTCGCCGGCAGCCTTGAAACGCAATATCTGCGCTGCCGCGAGGACATTATCATCTTTAAGCTCCAGCAGGCTCTTCTGCACCAGCGCCAATATTCTTTTGTCTGTTTTCCGTGTAAATGCAAACGGCCAGTTGGCGATATACGGGGTCCTGGCAAGCACATGTATCCTGCCGAGGTCTATCTCTTCCTTCAGCACATCGAGAGCGGATTCCCGCACAAAACCGGCATCCACATTCTTCCGGTAGACATTAAGGATCACCTCTTCCTGCCTCTTGCCGTCTACGAGTTTCAGTTCTTTAAATACATCTATGCCGCTCTCATGGAGAAACAGTTTCTGGGCAATGAAACCGCCTGCCGATTTATAGGAGACCACCATGACCTGTTTGCCTTTCAGGTCGTTAATGGTCCTGATCGGGCTGTCCCTGTGCGTTATGATGATGCCCCTGAAGATATCGCCGCCTTCCTCAAGAACAGTATTGGCAAATGCCGTTAGGAGCCCTTTATCTGCAAGATCAGTGTAGATGTACGGGTTTGAATAGGAAAAATCAACCGTCCCCTTTCCCACGATATCGGCAAAGTCCTCAAAGTCTTTGGGGATCACGAGCTTGAACTCGTAACCGGTCTTTTGTGAGAGATATCTCATGAGGGGATCGAACCGGTCAAAAAGGGTTATGGCGGAGTATAAGGGGAGTATCGCCACCCTTACGGTATTTTTTGCGTATTCAAGATAGTTCTTTCCCGTAAGGTTCTTTATCATGACCCTCACAACATCAAAATCCCTGTCCTCTGCAGGTGAAAAACCGGATATGTCCTTGATTCCGTGAATGAGCTCAGGAGTTGCCCCTGCAGTCACAGCCAGAAGGGCCTGCCGTATCCTCTTGCGCAGAGCTTCGGGCAGGCCGGAGGACGCGCAGACAGTGTATTGGGGGATAGCCTCTGATATCTTGATGACCCGAAGCCCGTCTTTGACATATTTTGCAGCTACGCGTTCGCTCAGACCTCCGACGTCATGCTTTCTTGTAAGAACAGACAATGCTATTCTGTCTTCATGTTCAAGGTAGTCGACAGCACTGAAATCCTTCAGACTGATGCCGACTTCCTTGAACATGACCGCAGGGATAAGGTAAGACGAGGAAGACGAAATATTCCCCATGGCGAGTCTTTTGCCTTTCACCTCTACAATCTTAGTGATCGGCGAATCTTTTCTTGTTACTATGACACTCCGGTATACAGATGAGCCGGCCAATACTGCCTTGGCAAGAGGAGTCACCCTGTATTTCTGTTTTGCTTCGCAATAAGCAGATGGATCAAGATATGCCAGATCTGCCTGACCTGTACCAATGTTCTCTATCGCCTCCTGATAGTTCCGGGCGACCCTTAATATGATCTTTCTTGAAACGGTCTTTTCAAGGTAATTCTTGAGCGGAAGGAACTTTTCGTACATCACAGCCGCATTTTCGACAGGGAGGACTATGAAGACCAGCGGGGCAAGGTTTTCGACAGGACTTTGGCTTTTGTCCTGGGCAGACACGGCTGTATCCGTGAAAAAACAGGACAACACAACAACAAAAACAAACGGCAAATAAATTCGCCTCATAGATAATGCTAACACAACCATTTTATAAAAACCTTTTCCTCATTACTGTCGCAAACAGGCCAGAGTGGAAGATTGACCTGTCCCGATCCGGACAACAAATAATACCAGTCTTGTTGAATTCCCTTATTTTCCAATGGGTACCACTCTGGTATTTAACTTGCAAATACTGTTCCAATGCGACGGGACCTTTGCTGCGCCGATAGGCCCTGCAGTTGACAGTTTTTTTGAAGAGGCAAGAGCATGAAAGCAGACAAGACACTTGATATCAAGGGACTTACTGACCAGAGGCCGAAGGAAGTAACGAAGAACGTTCTGAGCATTATGGCAAAAGGCCAGATACTCAGGGTCATAGCTGACGATGCAGGGGCAAGACAGGCCCTCGTTTCGCTGTGCGAATATTCTGGGTACAGTCTGCTCTCCCTGGAAGAAGATAGAGGCGTCATCTGTTTCAATATACAGAAATGAGTAAAAGAGCAAAGTTTTTCTCCCCGCATGCCCGGTATCTGCCTTTGGCAGTGCCGGGCATGACCCTCCTGCGCTGTCAGGAGGATAACAGCAAGACCGGATAAAGGAGGTATCGAGTGAAGAAAAGAATTGCAGTTGTTGCACGCCACAGACAGGATGAAGCGTTAAGGATGGCGGTGGGGCTGACTCTTATGGATGACAGCATCGATATTTTTGTCCTCGACAGGAAACTGGCGGATACTGAAAACAACAGGCTGAATATTGAGACTATGGAGTTGATGGACATGAAACTGTACACAAATTCAGCTGAAAACACCGGCATGGAATATCTCTCAACCGAAAATATGGCCAGGAAGTTTCCGGGCTATGACACCGTACTGCCGTATTAACCGATGTAAAAAGGGAGGAACTGATGCGAATCCTGCATGTGGTCAAAGAAGAGCCTGATACGACAACAGGCACGATATTTTTGGAGCAGGCAATGATAGATCATGTGACCATCATTGATCTGAGAGAAAACAGGGATTATGACTATATCGTCTGCCTGATGGAATCAGATGACAGAGTTATCTGCTGGTAATAAGGAGGCGTGAGACATGAAACTCGGCATACTGGTTAATACGGATAAACATCTTGACCATATTATCGGCATGGTTAAGGCTGCCCTTGGAAGAGGCCATGAGATCACGATATTTGTGATGGATACCGGCACAAAGCTGTTGTCAAACCCTGCTTTTTCCGAATTGTCCCTCCGTCACGGAGTCTTGATGAGCTTCTGCGACCTCAGCGCACAGAAGGAAGGAGTAAAAAAAGAAGGCTTGCCTGACAAAATCCTGAGCGGCAGTCAGTATAATAATGCAGTCATGGTGCATGATTCTGACAAGGTTCTGGTGTTTTAGCGGTTTCTGTTTCTCCCGCACAGGAGGTGCATATCATGGATATCAGGAAGACCGAGCATATTCTGCTCGTGTCCTTCTGCACCCTTATCGCCCTGCCCATTCTCTACATTTACCGCTCGGCAGATAACAATACGTTCACCAGCTGGCGATGGGCCTTCTCTCAGACAGGTATCCTGCAAGTATTTTTCTTCCTTTTACCGGCATTACTTTGCGCCTATGCCCTGTCGCGCCCGAGGTTTTCCGGCCGCAAGGCATACACATTCCTCTTCATGCTGTCCTTCGCTTCGATCATCCCTCTCTGGCAGGAGCCTGAGGCCATTATCGATGCATCCAGATATTTTATCCAGGCAGCATCCCTGAAAGAATATGGAATACGGTATTTTCTTGCTCAATGGGGCAATAAGGTCCATGCCTGGACCGATATGCCGCTGGTGCCCTTTCTCTATGGCCTCGTCTTTTCCGCCTTTGGAGATTCCAGAATTTTTATTCAGGTGTTCAACACCACCCTCTTCGCACTGACAGGCGTAATTACATTCCTTGTCGGGAGAAGGCTTTGGGATGAGGAGACAGGGCTGCATGCAGGACTGCTCCTGCTGGGAATGCCCTATCTGCTGACGCAGGTGCCTCTAATGCTTGTCGATCTGCCGACCATGTTCTTCCTGACCCTTTCCATCTATGCCTTTCTTCATGCAGTTGAAAAGGGGGGGCTTCGCTGGACAGTTGCCGCCTCCGTCGCATTATGCATGGCCATTTTTGCAAAATATTCGACCTGGCTGATGCTTTTTGTCATTCCGATAATCTCTTTTGTTTCCGGAACAGGCCAGCCGAAAAAGACATTCAGCAGAACATGTTCTGTTCTTCTCATTGCAGGTCTTCTTGCAGGGGGTGTCATCTTTGTCCGCTATGATCTTTTCCGGGACCAGATCATGATCCTCAGGACGTACCAGTGGTCAGGCCTCAGCCGCTGGCAG
>JACRHC010000072.1 GCA_016217675.1 Nitrospirota bacterium | reverse complement strand
TCAATGCCCAGGGCGAGCCCATTGGAACAAGAATTTTCGGACCAGTCGCAAGAGAGCTAAGATGGAAAGAGTATATGAAGATAATTTCCCTTGCTCCTGAAGTGCTGTAGGAGGAGAGATGAGCTTAGGAATAAAGAAAGAGGATGCCGTGGTTATTATTACCGGCAAGGAGAAGGGTAAAAAAGGTCGTGTCCTTGCTGTCAACAGGGATAAGCATCAGGTCCTTGTCGAGAAGATCAACATCATCAAAAAACATATGAAACCGAACAAGAAGTATTCACAGGGCGGCATCATCGAGAAAGAGGCACCAGTCCATATATCCAATGTCCTTCTTTCCTGCCCCAAGTGCAGCAAGGCCACGAAAGTTGCCGTGACTGTTCTTGAGAGCGGCGAAAAGCATCGGACATGCAAAAAATGCAAGGAGGTCATTGATTAATAATGACTCCACGACTGAAAGAAAAATATACCAAAGAGATTATACCTGCCATGATGAAGGAGTTTTCGTATGGCAATATCATGGAAGTCCCCAAGGTTCAGAAAATTGTACTTAACGTTGGGCTTGGCGAGGCTATCCAGAATATCAAGCTTCTTGAGGCAGCGCAGAAGGAGCTTGCTTCGATCACCGGCCAGAAGTCAATTATCTGTAAGGCTAAGAAGTCAATCGCAACCTTCAAGCTCAGAAAGGATATGCCGATAGGCTGTAAGGTCACCCTGAGGGGCAGTTCCATGTATGAGTTCCTGGACAGGTTTATCAGCATTGCTTTGCCGAGGATTAGGGACTTCAGGGGTGTTTCGGGAAAGTCATTTGATGGCAGGGGCAACTATGCAATTGGCCTCAAGGAGCAATACATATTCCCTGAGATTGATTATGACAAGGTGGAGATGGTCCACGGACTTGATATAATCGTATGCACATCGGCCAAGACAGACAAGGAGAGTAAGGCGCTCCTTCGTCACTTCGGCATTCCTTTTAGAAATTAGAGAGGTATTGAAACATGGCAAAAACATGCATGATAGAAAAGTCAAAGAGGCCGCCGAAATTTGCGGTGCAGGCCCACAACAGATGCAAGATATGCGGAAGGCCGCGGGGCTATCTCAGAAAGTTTGGGATGTGCAGGATCTGTTTTAGGCATCAGGCGCTTCGGGGGCAGATTCCCGGCGTTACAAAATCAAGCTGGTAGAGGTGACGGATGGTAACTGACCCAATTGCAGATATGCTGACAAGGATTAGGAATTCAGTCATGATAAGGGCTGAAAAGGTTGATATTCCCGCCTCGAAGATGAAGCTTGAGATCGCAAAGATCATGAAGGAAGAAGGCTTTATTAGGGCATATAAGATTTTAAAGGACAAGAAGCAGGGCATTCTGAGAGTAACGCTCAAGTATGCGCCTGACAACGAACCCGTGATAAGCGGAATAAAAAAGATAAGCAAACCTGGAAGAAGGGTCTATGTCGGTCATGACACGGTTCCTGTGGTGATGGGCGGCGTAGGGATATCTGTTCTGACTACGTCCAAGGGTCTTATGAGCGACAGGACAAGCCGCCGCGAAAAAGTCGGTGGTGAAGTTCTCTGTTACATCTGGTAAAAGGAGAAGCGGGATGTCAAGAATTGGAAAGAAGCCAGTGGATATTCCATCAGGAGTGAATATCACATTGCTGGATAATACTATAAAAGTGAAGGGTCCCAAAGGAGAACTGCAGTGGTCTCACCCTTTTGGTGCAAAAGTATCTGTTGCTGCCAACACTATTATCGTCGAACGGGCAGATGATACCAAAAAGAACAGGGCGTTGCATGGCCTCACAAGAAATCTGATCTCAAATATGGTAACCGGTGTGACGACCGGATATCAGAGAGTCCTCGATATTTTCGGTGTTGGTTACAGGGCCCAGGTTCAGGGGAATAAGATTGTCATGACTCTTGGCTATTCTCACCCCGTAGAATTTAACCTGCCTGATGGGATTACAGCGGCAGTTGATCAAAAGCAGACCCAGATAACCTTAAACGGGATAGACAAGCAGAAGATTGGGCAGGTTGCGGCCAACCTTAGGGAGTTGAGAAGCCCAGATGCATACAAGGGCAAAGGTGTAAGGTATTCCGGAGAGCGGTTAAAACTTAAGGTCGGCAAGACAGGCAAGAAGTAAGTAAGGGTATTTAGCCCATGGACGGAAACCATGGGCGTTAATCAGGAGGATATTTTGGCAAAAAGCAAAGAGATAGGCAGGAAGAGGCGACATGTGCGCATTAGAAGGAGAGTTGTCGGCACGACGCAACGGCCGAGGCTTTCTGTATATAGAAGTTTGAACCAGATTTATGCTCAGGTCATTGATGACACCAAGGGTGTAACCTTTGTCGCTGCATCAAGTCTTGATGCAGCATTTAAGAGTGCAAAGGGAAAAGGAAACATTGCGATGGCAAAAGAAGTGGGAAGTCTGATCGCAAAACGGGCTGTAGAAAAAGGAATCAAACAAATAGTTTTTGACAGAAGCGGATATCTGTATCATGGAAGAATCAAGGCTCTTGCGGATGGTGCGCGAGAGGCAGGGCTTGAATTTTAATGATGATTCATATTGTTGCAAGGAGGCAAGGTGGGAAGGATTGACCCAGAAGGACTGAATCTCAAGGACAAGGTGGTTTTTATCAATAGAGTCGCAAAAGTCGTTAAGGGTGGCAGAAGGTTCTCGTTTAGCGCCCTCGTTGTAGTTGGTGACGGAGCTGGCACTGTTGGTATTGGGAAGGGTAAGGCAACCGAGGTTCCTGAGGCTATACGGAAGGCGGTTGAACAGGCAAAGAAGTGTCTCCTGAAGTTTCCGCTCAAGGAGGGTACAATCCCTCATCGGATTATCGGAAGATTTGGTGCAGGAAGCGTAGTTATGAACCCTGCACAAAAAGGTACTGGTCTGATTGCAGGCGGCGCGGTAAGGGCAATTCTTGAAGTTTCCGGCATTCAGGATATTGTTGCAAAGTCACTGGGAAGCAATAATCCGTACAATACGGTTAAGGCAACCGTTGATGGATTGGTGAATCTCAAGGATCCTGATGTTGTTTCACGGCTGAGGGGCCGCAGTGAAGAGGAAGCGCAGGAGGCGGTAAGCTGATGCTGAAGATTATATTAAAAAGAAGCTATATTGGCATCCCTGAGAAGCAGCGAAAGGTTCTTGCATCACTTGGCCTAAAGAAGATAGGTTGTAGTGTTTCGCAGGCAGATAATGAGGCAATCAGGGGAATGGTACACAAAGTGTCTCATCTCGTGACAGTGGAACGAGCAGATAAATAGTCAGGAGGTTGGCGTCCTATGAGAATAGAAGATATACAGCCTGCTGAGGGAAGCAGGAAAGGAAGAAAGAGAGTTGGCAGGGGTGTTGGTTCGGGCCATGGAAAGACCTCATGTAAGGGTCATAAGGGCCAAAAAGCCCGCTCTGGCGGACCGAAAGGTGCTGGTTTTGAAGGCGGTCAGATGCCGCTCCAGAGAAGAGTGCCGAAGAGGGGTTTTACGAATAATTTTGGGGTTGAGTATGCCATTGTGAATCTTGATGTTATAGAAAAGCTCAGAGCAGAAGGCACGATCACTCCTGAGTTGCTGTATGGCAGAGGGATCATTAAGGATATGAAGAGTGGGCTCAAGGTTCTTGGTAATGGTGCTCTTCAGGGACCTGTGACTGTCAAGGCCATGATTTTTAGCGCTTCTGCTGCCGCAAAAATTGAGGCAGCGGGCGGAAAGGCAGAGGTGTTATAGCTTGACCTTTCTTGCAAGAATTCAGAACATATTTAAGGTCGAGGAGCTTAAAAACCGTATTTTCTTCACCCTCGCCCTCCTCACCGTGTACAGAATAGGCTGTCATATACCGACCCCTGGAATTAATGGGGAGGAACTGAGCAAGTTCCTTACCCAGAACGCCGGGGCATTTATGGGATTTTTTGACATGTTCTCGGGTGGCGCGCTTTCAAGAGTAACCATTTTTGCGCTTGGCATTATGCCCTACATCAGCGCTTCGATTATCATGCAGCTCCTTACGGTGGTCATTCCATCCATTGGCAAGCTCGCAAAGGAAGGCGAGTCCGGCAGGAAGAAGATCGTGAAATATACACGATACGGCACAGTCGTCATAGCTGCCATTCAGTCATTTGGAATAGCCGCAGGGCTTGAGAAGATGCAGGGCGGCTTATTTGTGCAGAATCCGGGCATTGCCTTCAAGCTGGTCACTATGATTACACTCACATCAGGCACTGCTTTTATAATGTGGCTGGGCGAGCAGATTACAGAGCGCGGCATTGGAAACGGTATCTCTCTTATTATTTTTGCAGGTATTGTTGCCAGGTTTCCTAATGCAATCATCGACACTATACGTCTTATCCAGGCAGGAGAGCTGAATCTCTTTTTTGTCATATTTCTTGTCGTGATGATGGTGGGTGTTGTTGCCGCAATTATCATGCTTGAACGAGGGCAGAGAAAAATACCCGTACAATACGCGAAACGTGTCGTGGGCAAAAAGGTTTATGGTGGCCAGTCTACTCACCTTCCGCTCAAGGTCAATACTGCTGGGGTAATTCCACCAATCTTTGCATCATCAATTATTATGTTTCCTGCAACGGTCGCCGGATTTATTGAGATCCCCTGGGTACAGGCCTTTGCAAAGCAGCTTTCGCCAGGAACAATTGTATATACCATGCTCTATGTCAGTATGATATTCTTTTTCGCATATTTCTATACTGCTATTGTATTTAATCCTGTTGACATTGCTGACAATCTCAAGAAATATGGCGGCTTTGTGCCGGGTATCAGACCGGGCCAGAAAACATCGGAATATCTCTATAAAGTGCTTTCAAGATTGACGTTTGTAGGGGCCATCTATTTAGCCGTAGTATGTGTTATACCGGAAGTGCTGATACGGAAATTTAATGTGCCTTTTTACTTTGGAGGGACATCACTCCTTATCGCAGTTGGCGTAGCGCTTGATACGGTATCTCAGATCGAGTCGCACCTTGTCACCCGCTCATATGAGGGATTTCTGAAAAAGGGCAGGATCCGGGGAAGAAAAAGTTAGACCTGAGGCGAACCGGTCAACTGAACTTAGGCTACGCATGACAATACAAACAGCATTGTGGTATTTGAGTAGTTAGGTGATTTTCCTTAAGTCTCCTCAGGAGATAGAGATTATGTCCCAGGCTGGCCAGATTGTTGCTGAGGTAATGAGATCCCTAAAAGAAGTCATTAGGGTTGGGGCAACTACTAAAGAGATTGAGCGGTTTGCTGACAACCAAATCCGGTCTCTCGGTGGCAAATCAGCGTTCAAGGGATACAGGGGTTATCCATCAAGTATCTGCGCATCGATCAACGAAGAAGTTGTTCATGGCATCCCGTCCTCCAAGAAACTGAGAGAAGGGGACAGCATCAGCATAGATCTGGGTGTCCTGCATAACGGTTTTTTTGGTGATGCTGCCTATACGTTCCCTGTGGGTAAGATCGACGAGGAAACAGCTCTTCTCATGAAGGTGACAGAAGAGGCTTTATACTGCGGCATAGATAAGGCAGTTGTCGGGAACCGGGTGAGTGATATTTCCCATGCCATACAGCAACATGCTGAGCAGTATGGATTCTCTGTGGTAAAGACTTTTGTGGGGCATGGTATTGGCCGTCAGCTTCACGAAGAACCGCAGGTTCCGAATTTTGGCCCCCCCGGACAAGGCCCGAGATTAAGGCAGGGTATGACACTTGCCATTGAGCCAATGGTAAATGCCGGCACCTTTGAAGTCAAAGTTTTGGAGGATGGCTGGACTGCGGTTACCGCGGACGGCAAGCGGTCGGCGCATTTTGAGCATACGGTTGTGATAATGCCCGACAGGGCAAGAATATTGACTAAATTTAATTAAAGTGAGTATAATTGTCGTTCTATGGCAAAAGAAGATAATATTGAAGTTCAGGGGACTATAGTTGAAACCCTGCCAAATGCAATGTTCAGGGTGGAACTGGAGAATGGTCAGGTTATACTTTCCTATGTCTCCGGCAAGATGAGGATGAATTTTATAAAGATTTTGCCGGGAGACAAGGTTACGATAGAACTTTCCCCCTATGATCTGACCAGGGGGAGAATTACTTACAGGTTTAAATAGGATCTGAAGGAGACAGCATATGAAAGTTCGTTCATCAGTAAAGCCAATCTGTTCAAAGTGTTCGGTAATAAAGAGAAAAGGTGTAATCAGAATTATTTGCGACAACCCGAAGCACAAACAGCGCCAGGGTTAAGTTTAAGGAGGTTTCAAATTGGCAAGAATCGCCGGAGTTGATTTGCCCAAAAACGAGCGTATCGAGATAGGCCTCACGAGGATTTTCGGTATTGGTCGCCCTCACTCGAAAAAGATACTGAATGAGGCAGGAGTGAACCCTGACACCAGGGTGAAGAATCTTACTGATGAGGATACGGTCAAGATAAGGGCCGTACTTGAGAGGGACTATCGCGTCGAAGGCGACCTGCGTCGTGACATCTCTCTGAGTGTGAAGCGGCTCACGGACATTGGTTGTTATCGCGGCACCAGGCACAGGGCCGGTTTGCCGTGCAGAGGGCAGCGCACCAAGACAAACGCCCGCACAAGAAAAGGTCCAAGAAAAGCGGTAGTCGGCAAGAAGAAGGAGGCATAGGGTATGACCCAGAAGAAAAAAGGCATCAAGAGGGATCGAAAGAGCATCAGCTCGGGTGCTGCTTATATACAGGCAACGTTCAACAATACTATTGTGACCATAACGGATGTGACCGGTGGCGTTATTACATGGGCAAGCGCCGGACATATGGGCTTTAAGGGGTCAAGGAAAGGCACGCCGTACGCAGCGCAAATGGCTGCTGAGGCAGCGGCAAAGAAGGCGGTTGATGCCGGCATGAAGCAGGTTGACGTATATGTAAAAGGTCCCGGCTCTGGTAGAGAGTCGGCGATCAGGGCGCTGCAGGCTGCCGGGCTCGATATCAATCTCATCAAGGATGTTACCCCCGTGCCTCATAATGGATGCAGGCCGCCGAAGAGGAGGAGAGTGTAAATTGGCTAGATATTCAGGAGCATTGTGCAGAATCTGCCGCAGGGAAGGGGAAAAGCTTTTTCTCAAAGGGGATCGCTGTTATACAGAGAAGTGCGCTATTGAGCGGAGGCAATATCCTCCCGGCCAGCATGGTCAGCGTAGGAGCAAGCTTTCTGACTATGGTGTACAGCTCAGGGAAAAACAGAAAGTAAGAAAAATTTATGGTCTTCTTGAAAAACCATTCAGGACCGCCTTTGGCAGAGCTGAGCGGAAGAAGGGTGTTACCGGCGAAGTATTACTTCAGCTTCTTGAGTCTCGCCTTGACAACGTGGTTTTCAGAATGGGTTTTGCGCCGAACAGGAACAGCGCCCGGCAGCTTGTGACCCACGGGCATTTTCTCGTCAACGGCAGGAAGGTAGACATTGCCTCCTTTGCGGTTCGTGTAGGGGACGCAGTTGAACTCAAGGCAGCGAGCAGAGATATCACAATTATCAATGATAATATCTCCAAGATGGAGCACCGCGGGGTTCCTGTATGGATTGAAATGGATTTCCAGAACTTTAAGGGAAAGGTTACGCAGGTGCCTGCCAGGGAAGATATTCAGCTGACGGCGAATGAACAGCTTATCGTTGAACTCTACTCAAAATAATACCGGCAACTGTTCGTCCTCCATAACGAACCTTAAGTATTAATGATATATAAATTTAACATACGGGAGGCCTGATGAACCTGAAGAAAAAAGGCTTTCAGCTACCTGAAAAGATCAGGTTTGATGAAGAGACATTAACAAATACATACGGCAAGATTGTCGTTGAGCCGCTTGAACGCGGCTTCGGAGTAACCTTGGGAAATTCCCTGAGAAGGGTACTGCTTTCATCTCTCGAGGGAGCAGCTATAACGTCAGTGAAGGTTGCCGGTGCACTTCATGAATTCTCCTCTATAGACGGCGTTAAGGAAGATACGATAGATATCATTCTCAACCTGAAGAAGCTGAGGTTCAAATCTCACGGCGATACAAGTAAAATAGCTCTCTTTAATGTTAAGGGCCCGGCACTGGTGACCGGGGCAGATCTGCAGTGCGATTCGTCCATAGAGGTTCTGAATCCTGAACAGGCGATCGCGACGCTCGACAAAAATGCAAATTTCAATGCTGAGGTCTACATAAAAAAAGGCAAGGGTTATCTTTCGTCTGAATATGGAAAGAAGGAAGATCTTCCTGTTGGTATGATTGCTGTTGATGCCGCATTTTCGCCAATCAGAAAAGTGAAGTTTGATGTTGAAAAGACAAGGGTCAAAGAAGCCACTGACTATGACAGGCTTATCCTGGAGATCTGGACCGACGGCAGTGTAACCCCGCAGAGGGCCCTTTCTGATGCAGCTTCAATAGTGATTGATCACATGGATATTTTTGTGGCTGACGAGGAGTATGAGACTGTTCAAATAGAAGCAACAGAAGCCGGCGATGGGCCAAGCGTTTCTGGTTCTAACCCGAATCTTAATAAGACCGTTGATGAGCTTGAACTTTCCGTTCGTTCCTATAACTGCCTGAAGAATGCGGATATCAAGACCATTTCTGAGCTTGTGCATAAAACAGAGCCGGAGATGCTCAAAACGAAAAATTTTGGAAGAAAGTCGCTTAATGAGATCAAGGAGATCCTGAGCAGAATGGGACTCCACCTCGGCATGAAGATTGATGCCGACACAAATAGCAAATAAGAGTCACAAAGACCGGAGGAAATAGATACCATGCGTCACAAGGTAGATGGAAGACTATTCGGGCGGCCTTCAAACCAGAGGAAGGCTTTGCTTCGCTGTATTGTTACAGCACTTTTTGAGAACCAGAGGATTGAAACGACTGTTGCAAAGGCAAAAGAGGCAAAGAGGATCGCTGAGAAGATGATTACGTTTGGCATCAAGGGTGACCTTCACTCAAAGAGGCAGGTGCTCTCTTATGTGACGGCGAGGGATGTTGCCTCCAAGCTCTTCAACGAGATAGCCCCCCGTTTTGCCGGAAGGCCCGGTGGTTATCTGAGGCTTGTCCAGACCAGGCAGAGGCTCAAGGACTCAGCTCCAATGGCTATTCTTGAGTTCATTGATTACGAGGCGACCAAGAAGCCAAAGGGCAAGGCCGCAAAAGCAGATAAGGCCGGCAAGACCGAAAAGAAAGATTAATGAACGACCTGCTTGTAGGAATCGGCATCATCGCGGTCTGGATCATACTGCAGGTCTTTGTTCTTCCTAAACTTGGTGTCCCGACCTGAGCAATGCCTGACCCGAAGGTGTCGGGCAAAGGGAAGAGAAACTGTAAATAACAAAAAGGGCTCGTAAGAGCCCTTTGATGTTTTTGTTTAAAAAGCAGATCAATGCCTGCAAAAAGTGGAGAATGATGCGGGTCACCGCTCTACTATCACGGTCAGCATTGGTTCAATAGTCCAGGTAACGCAATTCCTTTTCTAACGATTTGTTTTATCTCCATTTTACCTCCAGACGAGTATGATTTTTGTCATAGGAAACAGCTGCTCATTACGGTAACATATAACATGAGCAGCCCCGGGTTCATGCAGTCATCATATTGCTTTTCGAGAAGGCTAACATGATCCGTCTGAACCTCAGCCTGAAATACATCTTTTCCACGATGGTGGTTCTTCTCGCTGTCATGGGCATAACACTTGGGATTATTGCCAAAAGGCATGAAGAGCTGGTGATAGAACAGACCAGGATCCAGGCAAAGGCCCTGTTCCAGCAGATCGTTATCACCAGAAGATGGGTCGCAGACCACGGTGGTGTCTTCGTCGAAAAGTTGCCCTGGGTTGAGCAGAATCCCTATCTGAAAAAACCGCTCCTGGTCGACAGGGAGGGCAAACGTTATGTGAAGGAAAACCCTGCCATGGTCACCAAGCAGCTTTCAAAATATGCTCAGAAGGATAAGCTCTATTCTTTCCATATCACCAGCCTCAAGCTGATGAATCCCGAGAACGCACCCGATGACTTTGAGAAGACAGCGCTTCATGAGTTTGACGGGAAAAAGACCGGAGAGGCATCCAAGATAGAGAAGGTAGGCAGTTCGGATTTTTTCCGGTATATTGCTCCCCTTTATGTAGAACAGGCATGCCTCGAATGTCATCTGAATCAGGGATATAAGGTGGGAGACGTGAGAGGCGCCATAAGCATAACCGTGCCTATGGACTATGCGTTAAGCATTATAGCCGCGGACAGACGCTATATGCTGATGGGCGGACTTGCCGCTGTTACCCTTTTGATGATTGTTCTCTTCCTGATTACCAGAAAGATGGTCATCCGGCCCATCAACAGCATCAGAACCCATATGCTGGACTTCTCAAGGCGGGGCAATCCAGCCATGCCAGTTCTTGAAACCGGGGATGAGCTTGAGGACCTCAGCAGGTCCTTTCTTGATATGGCAAAGTCGATCGACAGTTATCACGGCTGCCTGCAGGAGAAGATACGCTCGGCGACCAGCGAGCTGATTGGAAAGAACGAGGAGCTACTGAAGCTGAACAGGTCAAAATCCGATTTTATCGCGAAGATCTCGCATGAGCTTAGAACGCCCCTGACATCAATAAAGGGCGCAATGGACTACCTGTCAGCGCGTATGTCCATGCAGGGCAACGGAGACAGCAACGATGCTGTAGCCTTTTTCGATGTAATCAAGAAGAATGCGGAACGGCTCATCCGGCTGGTGAACAACATCCTCGACTTTGAACGAATCGAACTGGGCGAGTTCGATATGCATCTCAGAGAGATCCATCTGCGGGATATATTTCATGAGGTGATCATAGGTTTCAGGTCAGAGGCTGAACAGAAGCAGGTGAGCATACGCCTGGAGGCTGAAGACGTAATTGTCTCCGCTGATGAGGACAGGATGAAGCAGGTGCTTATCAACCTCCTATCGAACGCTCTTAACTTCAGCCCTGCAGCCTCAGAAATTGTTGTGTCTCTCAGGGAGGATGACGGCTACGCGGCTGTGGCTGTTACCGATGCTGGCCGCGGCATTGCAGAAGATGAAAAGGATCTGATATTTAATCAGTACTATTCGAAAGGGGTGAAGAACGGCACTGGTCTCGGCCTTGCCATCTGCAGGGGTATCATCGATGCCCATGACGGAGAGATCGGCGTCACGAGTTCTGTCAGCAGGGGAAGCAGTTTTTATTTCAGGATTCCGAAGGAGAGGAAGGCTGTTCATGGACAAGAAAAAGAAGCTGCTTGCAGTAGATGACGATACCGACATATTGAAAGTTCTTAAGGCGAATCTTGAATTATATGGTTTTTCCGCCATTCCTGCAGACAGTTGGGCAAAGGCCAGAGCTATCCTTGAGGAGCAGATCCCGGACTTGATCATTCTTGATCTCACTCTGCCTGACGGCGACGGGGTTGAGATATGCCGGACGCTAAAGAAGAAACATCCTAAGGTCCCGGTTATCATGCTCACTGCGAGGGACAGTGTCTCTGACAAGGTGACAGGACTTGAAAGCGGTGCTGACGATTATATTGTCAAACCTTTTGAGACCCTTGAGCTTATAGCACGCATCAAGGCCTGTTTGAGAAGAAGCATGCCATCAGAAAAGCAGATCGTGATCAACGGCCTTGTGATAGACGCGAAGGCCCACAGGGTGACGGTAAGTGAAGCTGAGGTGGAACTCACGCCAAAGGAGTTTGATCTGCTCTGCCTTTTTGTCGAAAACAGGGGCGAGGTCATAACGCGGGATTTCATCAGGAAGAAGATCTGGGGGGACGCAAAGCTCTATTCCTGGAGCAGGGTGATTGACGTCCACCTGCAGCATCTGAGGCAGAAGATCGAGAAGAACCCATCAGAGCCTGAATATATTATCACGGTACCAGGCGTTGGCTATAAATTCATGGAATAACAGTTTGCTTTCCGGGCCAATGTCCATTTTCATTCCGGATTATTTACAGAGCCTTTACATCCATTAACAGCATATTTACCCCATGCCTTTATAAAATAAACCATGATCATTGCTAATATCTTGACTAATAATCCTGGTTTGATATACTGCTGCTATAACCCGTTCAGTCCGGTTCCGATGCAAGATCCAGCGGCAGTTTTCATGAAGGGGGTGAAGAGTCTCTTTTTATAAGGATGAGCTGTCGGTTGAGGGTATCCTGATAAACAGTAAGAATCAAAAAGGAGGGTTCTATGAAAAGGAAGCTTTATTCAGTGTTGGTTATGTTAGCAGTTGTAGCGGGTGCAGGTTTTTATTACACAAGCGCTGATGCAGAGAAGTATAAACCTGCCAAGGCAGCGGAAACAAAGGCTGCAGAGAAGGACGTAAAGGTCGATGCCTGCTACGGATGCCATGCACCGGTCAAGGACCTGCACAAGATGGGCAAACATGCAAAGCTCAACTGCACCAAGTGTCACAGTGGACTCGAAAAGCATCTGAAGTCTCCCGGTCCTGACACAAGGCCCGGCACCGACCTTTCATGGGAGGCATGCGGCCAGTGCCACAAGGATCAGCTCGAAAGTTTCATGAAAGAGGCCTATCATCGTCCTGCCCGCGATGAAAAGTCGCAGCTTACCAACAGGGCACCCAATCCGTTCTGGGATAAGCTGATGGCAGGCCACGGCTTTACAAAAGAGCATAACCTCACGCGAAGCCATAACTGGATGCTGATCGATCATCTGATCATTGACCGGGGTTATGGCGGAAGGTTTCAGGGCAGGAACGGATGGCAGTATCTCTTTGACAAGGGCAGGGCATGGGATGTGCTGACCGACACCAAACCTGACAGTAAGGAGCATAAGGCGTTTATTCCGCAGTCTGCTGCAGCAGCAAACCCGGTCTGTCTCCAGTGCAAGAGTCAGGATCAGATACTGAAGTGGTCCTATATGGGAGACAAGGTTGAGGGCAAGACAACCTGGGATCGCACATCCAATGTTGTCGAGTTCGTAAAGGACCTGCAGCACGGCCTTAACTGCATAACCTGCCATGATCCGCATGCTGCAAAACCGAGGATCGTACGTGACGGTCTCATACAGGCACTCACCAGGAAGGAGGCAGATACGCTCTGGCATAAAGACCCGAAGCGTACCAATATCAAGGTCATTGATATGGGCGTCAGGGGCTTTACCAGAAAGATCGCACTGCTGGAAAAGTACGACACACGTCTGCTTTGCGGACAGTGCCATGTTGAATACAACTGTAATCCTGGCACTGACACCAAGACCGGCGCGCCAGTGAAGATGACAGACCAGAGGACAAACCACTTCCCGTACAAGGATGTGTTCGGTCTGTATGACCATTATGTGAACCAGATCAATTTCCTGGACTTCAAGCATGGTATCACAGGTGGGCTCCTCTGGAAGGCACAGCATCCGGAGTCAGAGTCATATTACAATTCCAAGCATGCAAAAGCAGGAGTTGGCTGCGACGGCTGCCATACGCCGAAGATGAAGAACAAGGCCGGTAAAGTCTATACGTCCCACTTTGCGGTGACTCCCAAAGTCCAGCTCAAAGAGACCTGTCTCAAGTGTCATCCGAAATGGACGGAGGAGCAGGCACGCTATGCAATCGATTCAGTAAAGGCCCATATCAGGGGCAAGATGCGGAAGGCAGAATTCCACATGTCTGCCCTGATCGACAAGATTGTTGAGGCTAAGAAGGCAGGGCTTGGCGACGATATGATAAAGCAGGCGCAGGACCAGCACCTCAGGGCACATATCCTCTGGGAATACTGGACTGCCGAGAACTCTGATGGGTTCCATAACCCAGATATGGCAAGGGAATCCCTCACCAAGTCGGTTGATGAGTCGATGAAGGGCATAAAGATTATAAATGACGCATTTGCCGCAAAGGCTGCAGCGAAGTAGGCAGGAGACTACAGGGCGGGGCATAATGTCCCGCCCCTTTTTTTCTGCTGATATTCCCGATGGCAGTAAATACAGGTCATGCGAAGGGACAGGTGAACATGGAGTCAGGAGGATGATAGGGCTGATCGTTAAAGCAGAGCATGGAACCGGCGAGGAACTGGTTCGCGAGCTATCCAACAGGGCCCATGTCAGCGTTCAGAGGGTACAAGGCAGCCAGATTGCGCTTCTGCTCGATTCTGATGATATGCATGTTATTGCAAGGAGCAGCCGGGAGATCCAGGATATGAAGGGCGTGGTCAGTGTGTACCCGGTCTTTTCAGAAGAATCGTTTCCCTTTTAGGTGAATAGATGCACAACCTCGGGCGGAAGGAAGACAGAATAAGGAAAAAGTGTTGAGATTCCCTTGAGATTGAAGGATTCAGCTTGTTCCGGATAACGGAACAATGCCTTTAGAGGCTGTCATTTATAAGGTCATGAGATTGAACAGAAGGAGGGTCAGATGAAACTCACAAGAAGAGAGCTGCTGAAAACTACTGCAGCGGTTGCAGCTGCAACTGCAGTCGGAATGAGCGTGCCGAAGGAACTGCAGGCTGCTGCAAAGAAGACTGAGGCTGGCTGGCGATGGGACAAATCAGTCTGCAGGTTCTGCGGCACCGGCTGCGGCATCATGGTTGCGACGAAAAATGACCGCATTGTCGCGGTCAAGGGTGATCCGGCAGCGCCCGTGAATATGGGGCTTAACTGCATTAAGGGTTACTTTAACGCCAAGATCATCTATGGCGCTGACCGGCTGACCGAGCCGCTCATGCGGGTGAATGATAAGGGGGAGTTTGACAAGAAGGGCAAGTTCAAACCAATCACCTGGCAGAAGGCCTTTGACGAGATGGCAAAACAGTTCAAGAAACACTACAGCACGCTCGGCCCAAAGGGTGTGGCAGTATTCGGGTCCGGCCAGTACACTATCATGGAAGGGTATGCAGCTGCCAAGCTGATGAAGGCCGGCTTCAGGTCCAACAACCTGGATCCTAATGCCCGCCTCTGCATGGCGAGCGCAGTTGCAGCCTTCATGGAAACCTTCGGTATAGACGAACCGGCCGGCAACTATGACGACATGCACCACTCTGATACCATTGTGCTCTGGGGAGCCAACATGGCAGAGATGCACCCGGTCCTCTGGTCCAAGATCACGAATCGGAAGCTTGCAGACACCAAACGGGTGAAGGTAGTGAATCTCACAACCTTTGCAAACCGGTGTTCCAGCCTCGCTGATACGGAGATCATCATGAAGCCGAACACAGATCTGGCGATCCAGAACTTCATATTGCGCGAGATTGTGTACAACCGGCCGCAGGCCATTGACTGGGATTTTGTGAACCAGAACTGTGTCTTTGCGACCGGGCATGTGGACATCGGTTATGGCCTCAGGCCGAAGATCGACCATCCCAAGTATCGGAAAGAAGAGCTCGATACGGCAAGCAAAGAGTCTTTCAAGATAATTACCAAAGATGAGGCCATCGCGATGGGTGCGCTCGGGATCAAGGAAGGCAGCAGAATGGACATGAAGAATACCAATACTGCCGGAGCACACTGGGCCATCAGTTTTGAGGACTTCAAGAAGGGTCTTGATCCCTACACCCTCGATTTTGTTGCGGCCCTTGCAAAAGGCGACACAGACGAACCCCTGGACAAGTTCAAAGAAAAGCTTATGAAGCTTGCAGACCTCTATGCAGAGAAGGACAGAAAGGTCGTGAGCTTCTGGACCATGGGGTTTAATCAGCATGTGCGCGGCACCTGGGTCAATGAGCAGATCTATGCCATTCATCTGCTCCTGGGCAAACAGTCCATGCCGGGCAACGGGGCGTTCAGTCTCACCGGACAGCCGAGCGCCTGCGGGACCGCCCGTGAGGTCGGAACCTTTGCCCATCGTCTGCCTGCAGATATGGTGGTGATGAATCCCAAGCACAGAGCAAGGTCTGAAAAGATCTGGAAGGTCCCTGAAGGCACTATCAATCCGGTCGTGGGCTCCCATTTTATCAAGATCATGCGCGACCTTGAAGACGGTCTGGTCAAGTGGGCCTGGGTCCAGGTAAACAATCCATGGCAGAATGCCACCAACGCGAATCACTGGGTATCGGCTGCCCGCGATATGGATAATTTCATTGTTGTGTCAGATGCATATCCGAGCATCTCTGCAAAGGTTGCTGACCTTATTCTTCCCGCTGCCATGATCTTCGAAAAATGGGGCGCGTATGGAAACGCGGAGCGCAGGACCCAGCACTGGCGGCAGCAGGTCACGCCTATCGGAAACTCCATGTCAGACACGTGGCAGACTGTGGAGTTTGCTAAACGCTTCACCCTTGCCGAGGTCTGGAAGGAGTGGAAGATCGATGATAAGAACACCCTTCCGAGTGTAATCGAAAAGGCCAGAGCAATGGGATATAAGGAGACGGATACGCTCTTCGATGTTCTCTTTGCAAATAAGGAAGCGAGGACCTTTAAATGGCCTGATGCGATCGGCACGGGCTTTCTGAACAGCGAGGCTGCCGGAGACAAGAGGAATGTCGAGGGCTTTAAGGGATACGGCTTCTTCCTTCAGAAATACCTCTGGGAAGAGTACCGTACTTTCGGCGTCGGCCACGGGCATGATCTGGCTGATTTTGACACCTATCATAAGGTGCGGGGACTCAGGTGGCCGGTTGTTGACGGTAAAGAGACCCTCTGGAGATTCAACGCAGAATACGATCCCTATGCGAAGAAAGAGAACAGGGGCAAATTCGCCTTTTACGGTGATGCAGGAAAGGAGATACCGAAGGGAGATCTGTCCGGCCCCAAGGGCGATGAGAAGGTGAAGCTCCCGAATAAGGCGAAGATATTTCTGCGCCATTACATCGAGCCGCCGGAAAATCCGAGCAGTGAATATCCCTTCTGGCTCTGCACTGGCAGGGTACTTGAGCATTGGCATACCGGCACCATGACCATGCGGGTGCCCGAGCTGTATCGGGCTGTTCCTGAGGCGCTCTGCTTCATGCATCCCCAGGATGCGCAGAAGGGCGGCGTGAAGGACGGAGAACTTATATGGATTGAATCCAGAAGAGGCAAGGTGAAGGCCAGGGTCGAGACCAGAGGCAGAAATCTGCCCCCTAAAGGTCTTATCTTTGTTCCGTTCTTTGATGAGCATGTATTCATCAACAAGGTGACACTTGATGCGACATGCCCGATCTCGAAGGAGCCTGACTACAAGAAGTGCGCTGTAAAAGTGTATAAAGCCTGATAAGAACGCAGATGACTGCACCGGAGGGATCAGAGAAGATGCCTGAGAGAAGACAGTTTCTCGCAGACCTGTTTAGAGGCGCAGGTGCAGCCGCTGTGGGCGGCTTGGCCTGGGCAGGATTTCTTGACGGCAAGAAGGCATATCCTACGGTACTGAGGCCGCCAGGCGCTGTGAAGGAGGAGAAGTTTCTCGCTCTGTGCACCAAGTGCGGCCTCTGTGCCGAGGCCTGCCCGTATAAGGCACTTGTCATTGCCAAACCGGGCGACGAACGGCCTGTCGGTACACCCTATTTCATAATGCGCGAAAATCCCTGTAAAATGTGCCGGGACATTCCCTGCGCAGTTGCCTGCCCCACCGGGGCTCTTGACAGTTCACTGATGAGAGATAAGGATGAGCGGGGCAGGGACAAGCTTAATATCAACCTTGCAAAGATAGGATTGGCGGTCATTGACCGGGAGACCTGCATTGCATACTGGGGTATCCAGTGTGATGCCTGCTATCGGGTCTGTCCGGTAATAGACAAGGCGCTCACCGTTGAAAGGACCGCTAATGACCGGACCGGCAAACATGCAATTCTTGCTCCGGTCGTGCATAGTGATCATTGTACAGGCTGCGGCGCATGCGAGAGGGCATGCGTTACGAAGAAGGCATCCATATTTGTCCTCCCCCTGCACCTTGCATTGGGAGAGTCGAGCGATCGGTATGTGCGCGGCTGGGATGAGAAGGACGAGCAGAGGATCGAGGATGTTTCAGAGGAGACCAAGACCGTGACGCCGAGAAGTGAGAAGTCTGCCCTTGAATATCTGAATAAGGACGGGTTCTGAGATGCGAGATTTTATGTATAGAAACCGCTATCTGATATTGCGGAGACTCTCGCAGATCTCGATCCTTGCCCTTTTCATCGGAGGCAATCTGTACGGATGGAAGGTTTTGAGGGGCAATCTCAGCACTTCCCGGCTTCTCGATGTTGTTCCTCTGACAGATCCGTTTGCCCTGCTTCAGATGACTGCGACCGGCAATATTGCGTCGCGCGAAGCCCTTATCGGGGGCGCTCTCATCTTTGTATTTTTTGCTGTTGTCGGCGGCCGGGCATTCTGCAGCTGGGTCTGTCCGATGAATATGATCACCGACCTTGCCAACAGGCTGAGAAGAGTTCTGCCGGCAAAGGCAGGCATATCGTTGCGCATGGACCGGAATGTCAGGTACTGGGCGGCCGGGCTTGCACTCGTGCTTTCAGCCGTGCTCGGCATAGCAGCCTTTGAGTGGATCAGCCCGATCTCGACCCTTCATCGCGGGCTCATTTTTGGTATGGGAGCCGGGTGGACAGCCATCGTCGCAGTATTTCTTTTTGATCTGCTCTTGGTGCAGTATGGATTCTGCGGCCATGTCTGTCCGTTGGGGGCCTTCTATTCGCTTGCAGGAAAGTTCAGTTTCATCCGGGTGCGGCACCTGAAGGATAACTGTACGCATTGTATGCAGTGCATCGAACACTGCCCTGAGCAGCAGGTGCTTCCGATGGTGGGGATAGCAAGCAGTTTTGTCACCTCAGGTGAATGCACGAATTGCGCGAAATGCATGGATGTATGCAGTGAGCATGCAATGAAATTGGGATTTCGGACGGGTAAACATAATAATGGTTAATTAAGGCATGAAGGAGGGAGCTATGAAATCCATCAGCAGGAGATTTTTTGCAGCAGGAATCGCTGTGGTATTCTGTCTCGGGAGTGGGCTTGCCCTGGCTGATTCCAAGAAGAAAGAGCAGAGCGAAGAGGATATGGGCTTTAGAAAGCAGTCGCTTTACAGTGAAGAGAAGGAAAAACCCGATCATGGCGAATATTCAAAGACAGAGCCGGGCAAGAGCAAGCGGATAGAGCGGGCCTTCGAAAACAGCCCGCCGCTTATCCCCCATGATCTGACAGGCATGCTTCCCGTTTCAGAGACGAACAACGCATGCCTTAACTGTCATATGCCTGAGCACGCGAAAGCACTTGGCGCAACAGCCCTGCCAAAATCGCACTTCTTTGATATGGAGACCGGCAAGGACCTTAAAGGCCAGCTTGATAATAAACGCTATCCCTGTATGCAGTGCCATGTGCCCCAGGTGAACATTCCTGAACCGATCAAGAACACGTTCAAGGCTGACTTCCGGAGCAAGAAGTCAAAGACCAGCTCCGGCCTCCTTGATACCTTAAATGAGGGGGTAAAATGAAGGGCCGGCAGGATCTTCCGATGAATGTTTCGAGCCTGGTCATCAAGACCGCTCCTGAGCATGTTGAAAAGGTCATCGGGCTGCTTAAAGCATCGGGGCTCTGCGAGGTCTTTTTTCATGATACATCCGGGAAGATTATTGTTACCATTGAGGGCAGGGATGTGAGCGACGAGATGCGGAAGCTGAAGGCTATACAGGCCCTTGCCCATGTGGCTGCGGCTGATCTTGTGTACTCATACAGCGAGCATGAGGTAATGGAGGACCTCATGAAGATCGACAACGTGATTGACCCGGTGCCTGAAGCGCTGAGGAGTTCCGAAACTGCATAAAGGCTGAGAGAAGGGATTCATGGCGTTGACATATCATATAAACCTATGTTTATATGATACATGCTCCATGAATTCTCCTCTCTTGTCACCTACAACTGGCTGTCCCTTGCGCCGGATTCAAAACTCGCAGCTGCAGTAGAATTTTTCATATACGACACAATCAAGATCTTCCTGCTCCTCATGATCATCATATTCGCTGTTTCTTTTATCAGAAGTTACTTCCCTCCCGAGCGCACGAAGAAAATACTTTCGCATAAAAAAGAGTTTATAGGAAATATCCTTGCCGCACTCCTGGGAATTGTTACTCCATTTTGTTCCTGCTCAGCTGTTCCCCTGTTTATAGGCTTCATAGAGGCTGGTGTACCCCTTGGGGTAACCTTCTCTTTTCTGATCTCCTCACCAATGGTAAATGAGGTGGCTGTAGTTCTTCTCTGGGGACTCTTCGGCTGGAAGATCGCTGCGCTCTATCTGGGTACAGGCCTGTTTGTTGCCTTAATTGGCGGGTTTATTATCGGCAGACTGAAACTCGAAAAGTGGGTGCAGGAATATGTTTATAAGATCCGGATCGGCGAGGGCCAGGAAATTGCAAAGCAGGTCTTCAAAGACCGCCTGCAATATGCAAAATGGAACACTATCGATATCGTGAAAAAAGTCTGGCCTTATATTATTGTCGCCATAGGTATAGGTGGTTTCATCCACGGGTATGTTCCCCAGGATTTTCTGGTGAAATATGCAGGACCTCAGAATCCCTTCGCAGTACCCATTGCGGTGGCGCTTGGCGTCCCGCTCTACTCAAATGCAGCTGGTGTGATCCCGATCGTCTATGCTCTTATGGAGAAGGGCCTGAGCACGGGGACCGTGCTCGCCTTTATGATGGCAGTAACAGCGCTCTCCCTTCCGGAGATGATCATTTTGAGGAAAGTGTTAAAGGTCCCTTTGCTTGCAGTATTTGTCGGGATCATGACGGTAACTATTACTGCGGTCGGATATCTTTTTAATGCGATTTTATAGGAGGCATGAATATGGAAATCAAAATATTAGGGCCAGGATGTGCAAACTGTCACACAATGGAAAAACTGGCTCAGACCGCTGTCAGGGAACTCCGCATTGAAGCAAGGATCGAGAAGATTGCCGATCTTCAGGAGATCATGAAATATACCATGTCCACCCCTGGGCTCGTGGTGAACGGTAAACTCAAACACTCCGGCAAACCGTTGCCGAGCCTTGAGAAGGTGAAAGAAATGATAAAAACGGAGGGTTAGAAGAATATGGAAGATCTTCTTGTTGTATTTAAGGCGCTTGCGGAGGAGACGAGGCTCAGGATCATTAAGCTGCTGGAAGGCGGGGAACTCTGCGTCTGCGATCTTGTCGCTGCACTGGATATGAGCCAGCCGAAGATCTCCTTTCACCTGAACGCACTGAAAGAGGCCGGCTTGATCAAGGACCGGAAGCAGGGGAAATGGACGCATTACAGAATCGAAGCAGATGATATGTTCAGGCGAATGCTTGTACTATCAGTCACAGAGAAGATCGATACGAAGTTTATGGCCGGAGATTTATCCAGGCTGAACGATTTCATCCATGGCAAGGGAACGAGAGGGAAGGTTGTTCCTCTCAACGATAAGAAAAGGTGCTGCTGAGAATGACGATGCCAGAAAAGACAGGCAAGAGACTTTCTTTCCTTGACCGCCTTCTTACGCTATGGATATTTGGCGCAATGGCCCTCGGTGTCGGCCTCGGATATTTCATGCCTGAGACAGAGGGGTTCATCAATCAGTTTCAGGTCGGTACTACGAACATACCGATTGCCATTGGTCTCATCCTCATGATGTACCCTCCGTTGGCAAAAGTTAAATACGAGGAATTAGGGGAAGTCTTCAGGAACAGGAAGATCCTTCTGCTGTCGCTGATACAGAACTGGATCATCGGCCCTGTCCTGATGTTTCTGCTTGCGACCGCATTCCTTTCCGGGTACCCGGAATATATGGTCGGCCTGATAATGATCGGCCTTGCACGGTGTATTGCCATGGTAATAGTCTGGAACGACCTTGCCTGCGGGGATGCCGAGTATGTAGCCGGACTTGTGGCATTCAACTCTATTTTTCAGGTGCTCTTCTTCTCTGTCTATGCCTATGTTTTTATAACCGTCCTTCCTGCGTGGTTCGGACTCAAGGGCGTTGTGGTCAATGTGACCATAGGCCAGATTGCAGAAAGCGTCTTCATTTATCTCGGTATACCTTTCCTTGCAGGCATGATTACCCGATTCGTCCTGCTCAAAGTGAAGAGCCGGGAGTGGTATGAGAAGAGCTTTATCCCGAGGATAAGTCCCATTACCCTCATATCGCTCCTCTTTACGATTGTGGTGATGTTCTCCCTCAAAGGCAATTACATTGTGAAGTTGCCGCTGGACGTCCTGCGGATTGCCGTGCCTCTGCTGATCTATTTTGTGGTGATGTTTCTTGTTTCCTTTTATATGGGAAAGAAGATAGGCGCTGATTATCCGAAAACTGCCACGCTCTCTTTCACGGCGGCAAGCAATAATTTTGAACTTGCCATTGCGGTCGCAGTTGCGGTCTTCGGCATCAACTCAGGCGCTGCCTTTGCAGCTGTCATAGGCCCGCTCGTCGAGGTGCCGGTCCTGATCGGGCTGGTGAATGTCGCGCTCTACTTCCAAAGGAAATATTTCAGCGTTGAATACTGTCGTGTAAAAGGAACGAGTGCATTATGAAGGCCAAAGTTGAGAGATTTTCCATCTTGTTCAGCTTAATAGCTGTTATTGTTTTTGGGGGATGCAGCAATGCAGCAGGCATTGATGATGTATTGAATAAGGCAAAGAAAGAGGGCAAGATTGTGATGCTCGAACTGGGGTCGGTTGGTTGTATCCCGTGCGAACAGATGAAGCCGGTCATGGAAAAACTGCGGACGAATTACAAGGGAAAGATAGAAGTCATTTTTGTGGATATTCGAAAAGATGGGGAGAACGGTAGGAGGTTCGGAGTCACTATGATACCGACCCAGGTATTCCTGGATAAAGCCGGCAAGGAGCTGCATCGGCATGTCGGATTTTACGGTTATGAAGAAATCGTCCCAGTATTGAAAAAGGCAGGCATATGAAGACATCCATCGGAAATAATCCTATCTGTTACTGTTTTGGATACTCTGAGGAGGACATTATCAGGGATGTTCTTGAAAACAACGGCATCTCCTCAATCCTGGAACGAATACTCAGCGAGAAGAAAAGGGGTGGATGCAACTGTAAGACGAACCACCCCCAGGGCAGGTGATGCCTCGGAGATGTTCGCCGTGTTGCGGACAAGGCGAAAGGGCAGATCGCATGAGAGAATCTCTTTTGATCACCATGGAAAACTGCGTTGAAATAGTCAATGAGCTGCCCTGGAAGATCATCAAGGAGGCACTGTTATGGCGGAACTGAAATTCATAAAGATGAGTAGCGAAAAAGAGCGGTCTGCATGGGTCACCGGCACTATCATGACTGATGCCGCTGCAATCCCTATAGTATCAACCGACCTTGCACCATCAGACTACTGGGAGAACATCAGGTGCAGGACCACCGCATTCAGAAATAACTATACGGTTACTCCTGGGCTCTATGCCGTCGGCGCGCCTGATAAGGCCTCAGACGTGTTTGTAAGCGCCAATTACAAGCTCAGCTTTGATGTGCTCAGGAAGGCCTTAAAGGGTCTGAACGCCTGGGTGCTTGTTCTTGATACAAAGGGCATCAATGTGTGGTGCGCGGCCGGCAAAGGCACCTTTGGAACAGATGAATTGGTGCAGCGCATCTCCCTCACACAACTGGACAGGGTCGTCAACCACAATAAGATTATCGTGCCTCAGCTCGGGGCTCCGGGTATCAGTGCATACGGGGTGAAGAAAGCCTCAGGGTTCAAGGTCAGCTATGGACCTGTGCGGGCTGAAGATATCCGGGCTTATATCGCCGCCGGGTATCAGGCAACAGGGGAAATGAGGACTGTTACGTTTCCGCTTTTCGACAGATTGATCCTTACGCCGATGGAAATCAATCCTGCCATGAAAAAATACTATCCATGGTATGCCCTGATCATTCTGTCTATATTCGGTCTTCAGCCTGGAGGAATATTCTTCAGGGAGGCCCTGGTCGGCGGTTTACCGTTTCTCCTGCTTGGTCTTATATCCGTAATTGCCGGTGCTCTGGTAACCCCTGTGCTTCTGCCATTTATTCCTTTCAGGTCTTTTGCCGTTAAAGGCTGGATAACAGGACTGCTTGCTATCTTTCTGTCCACGACATTCATTGCGATGTTCAGGCATTTAAATACGGTCCTGCTCATTTCTACGTATCTGTTTTTTCCTTTGGCGAGTTCATATATCGCGCTGCAGTTTACCGGAGCGAGTACGTTTACCGGAATATCCGGCGTCAAAAAGGAATTGAAGATGTCCATCCCTCTGTATATTTCTGGTGTAGTGGTCTCCCTGATCCTCCTGCTCGTCTATAAGCTTGGTGAGTGGAGGGTCTTATGAAATATCTCTCAAATGTTGCGAGCCTTGAGATCTTCCCCGAGCGCTGTGTTGGCTGCGGAATCTGCATCGAGGTCTGCCCGCATGGAGTCTTCGCCATGGAAAACAAGAAAGCGGTCATTCTGGACAGGGACCAATGCATGGAATGCGGAGCTTGTGTCAACAATTGCGCTTTCAAGGCGCTTAACGTAAACAAGGGCGTGGGCTGCGCTGCTGCCGTTATCAACAGCATAGTAAGTGGCGGTGAGCCTTCATGCGACTGCAGCGGCAAAAACAAGAACGGCGACTGCTGCTGATATGGATGCAATTTTAGACAATATCCAGCAGATCATCCAGCATCAGCAAGGATTGGCCTTCGTTGCTGTCTTCTTTGGTGGCCTGATCTCTGCTGCAAGCCCCTGTGTGCTTGCGGCTATTCCCCTGATAATAGGCTACGTCGGCGGCTACTCCGAAGGGAACAGAAAGAAGGCTGCTCTTTTCTCTTTGGTATTTGTCCTCGGGCTCTCGATAACCTTTACACTACTTGGTGTCGCTGCTTCAATAATGGGGCAATTTCTCGGATTCATGGGTAAATGGCTTTATATCGGGTTGGCTGTCGTAGCTATATTGATGGGACTTCGGCTGATGGGGGTGATCTCAATACCCCTGCCCTTTCAGAAGACAAGAGCGGTTAAAGCAAGAGGGCTCCTCGGGGCTTTTCTGCTCGGCATGCTGACCGGCTCAGTCTCTTCTCCCTGCGCAACACCGGTTCTTGCGGTCATCCTCACCTATGTTTCGACTCAGGGAGATATGGCATACGGCGGATCACTCCTCTTTGTTTATGCCCTTGGACATTGTGCGCTCATATTCGCAGCAGGACTGTCTGTTGGGCTTACGGAGAGCATAGTCAGTTCGAAAGGCGCCAGAAACTTTTCGATACGTGCCAAGAAGGTCAGCGGAGCATTGCTGGTCATAGTGGGCGTCTATTTCGGGATAACGATCCTCTGACAATAGGTGCCCTGCATGATAAATGAAAGTATGGCTTTCGATCAGGCGTTTCAGGATATCTATCTCGCTTTCAACGAGAAAATACGGCGCTATCTGGCGCGCATTGTAAACGAAACTGAAGCGGATGATCTGGCCCAGGACGTCTTTATAAAGGTCGGTCGTGGTCTGAAGTTTTTCAAGGGGAAATCAACTCTTTCAACATGGATCTATAAAATTGCAACCAACGCTGCACTGGACAGGCTGCGGGCACTTTCATTGCAGAAAGGGGCTGCCGTTGTTCAGCGGGGAGACGATGACGAAGAGGCTGAGGACAGGTATCTACGGGTGGAAGACCATAAACCTTCTCTGGAGACTTCTCTTATCAAGAAGGAAATGAATGACTGTATCCGGGGCATTGCGGATGGGCTGCCGGAAAACTATCGCACCGTGCTGGTGCTGAGTGATTTTGAAGAGCTGAGCAGCGGTGAGATCGCTGCTATCCTCGGCATATCTGCCGATACCGTAAAGATCAGACTGCACAGGGCCAGAACACGCCTGAGAAAAGAACTGAAGGCGAAATGCAATCTCTATCGTGATGACCGCAATGAACTGGCCTGCGAACGGATTTCCACTCCTCTGAGATTTAAAGAAAAATAGGTGTATCTTTTTCTGCCCCTTCCTCGTCTATAGAAACAGGAAGGAGGTGATATACCATGAAGCTTGATAATCGCATTACAGAATTGATCGCAATCGGGGCATCAGTAACCGCAAACTGCCAACCGTGTCTGCAGTACCATGTTGAGAAGGCACTGGAAAGCGGTGCCAGCGACTTTGAAATTGCAGAGGCAATCGAAGTTGCAAAAGCGGTCAGGAAGGGCGCTGCGGGAAAGATGGATCAGTTCGCTGCAACTATCAGTAAGACTGCACCATCGAATGCCGGCGCTCCGGCTGCAGCAGGTTGCGGATGTAGTTAACAAACGGTCAGCAGGTTACCGTGAAACGGCCTTGCAGCGGAGTGCAGCACGCACACACTGCAGGGCCGTTCAATTGGGAGAAAAAGAATGCTCAACGCAATTCAACAGGCATCAAAATCAGACAACCAGCTTGCAAGGCTTCTTTCCGATGCGAGTGAGTATGCTCATATCTATCTGCTCGCAAGACAGAGGCAGAAGGGGTGTGACGGCATGGGTGAGCTGGCTACCATGAAAGAGGAATTCCGGGCTGTCGTTGATAAGATGATACAATACTCACAGGAGAAGAAATATATCTCTCAAGACGCATTATACGATATTGATTCGCTTGCGGGCGAGATTGTCAAAGGTCAGCATCCATCATGAAGATCGAGCTTGTATCTGTTGGTTTAGTTAGAAAAGAGCCAGAGAACTTCCGCGCCATTGGACTGTCTCTGATCTGGCATTGCGGAAAGTACCGCAATTAACACGCGCGGGCATGTGGATTGCATGGAGATTGTGAAGATTACGCATGAGGCCGCTATCAGCAGCGTGGACAAGCGACAGATGGAGACGCTCGTGGCGCGCGGGCTTACTCCGGAAGAGGCGGTGGATGTTATTGTAAAAGGGACATTAAAATAAAGGCATAAAGTATGAACAAGGGGTGGCACATGAATCAAGAAAACGAGTCAGAGAGTCAGAGAGTCAGAGAGTCAGACAATGAGAGACATTCTCAATAGCATTACTGACTACATGCTGATAATTGATAAAGACTTTAAAGTAGTCTTTGCCAATGAGGCGGCTCTTCATCTCTGTGGTGTAAGTGGTGAAGATATAACAGGCAAAAACTGCCATGAGATCTCTCATCATTGTCCCACGCCCTGTTCTTTACCTGAGGAATGCCCTCATAAGGAGGTTTTTTCGACCGGAAGACCTATTGTGTTAAAACACACACACTATTGCAGTGACGGCCAGTCCAAAGTATTCAGTATCTCGGCGTCTCCGATAGCAGATTCTGATGGCAGAGTAATCCGGATGATCGAAGTATTGCGGGACATAACTGAAGAAGAAAAAACTGCGGAGTCTCTCAGGCAATCCCTCATGGAGTTGGAAAGAACTGATTCTGCACTGAAGAAAAGCGAGTCTTTCATGAGGAACATCCTCGAAAGTATAGACGAGGGGTTTATTATAATCGACCCTGAATTCCGGATCATCTCGGCGAACAGGGCATATTGCAGACAGGTGAAGTGCCATGTCGAAAACATAACAGGAAAACACTGCTTCGAGGTTTCTCATCATCTGGACAAACCGTGTTTTTGGAACGGCGAGGAATGCGCTCCTTCTCGCACTTTTAAGACAGGTGCTCCTTCCCTTGCCATTCATACACACTATGACAGTGATGGCAAGCATCTCTATATTGAGACAAGATCATATCCCATAAAGGATGAGGCCGGCAGGGTGACTGCGGTCATCGAGACTCTGAACAATATCACGGAGATGAGGAGGCTCGAAGAGCAGCTCAGACATGCCCAGAAGATGGAGGCGATCGGCACGCTTGCAGGCGGCATTGCCCATGACTTCAACAACCTGCTTAGTGTCATTATAGGTTATGGAGACCTTATGCAGAGGCAGATAAAAAAAGATGGGGCCTCATCAGAGCATCTGAAAGCGATACTTGACGCAGGAAACAGGGCTGCCCAGCTTACCAGAGGACTCCTTGCCTTCAGCCGGAAACAGGTAATGGAATTGAAACCCGTGAATGTCTGCAGCATTATTGCCGACTTCAAGAAGATGATAGAACGGATCCTCGGAGAGGACATTGAGCTGAGGATAATACCTGCAGAAGAGGATATGATGATCAATGCAGACCCGGGGCAGATCGAGCAGGTCCTGATGAATCTTGCAGCGAATGCGCGGGATGCTATGCCCCATGGAGGCGTTCTGACCATACAGACCGGAAGCATTAACATGGACAGCCGTTTCATCAAGAAACACAGTTTTGGCGAGCCCGGAAGATATGTATTGATCTCTGTGTCAGACACCGGAACAGGAATAGACGATGCGACCAGACAGAGGATATTTGAGCCCTATTTTACGACCAAGGAAGTCGGCAAAGGCACCGGACTTGGCCTCTCAATAGTGTTTGGCATTGTCAAACAGCATAAAGGTTTTTTAGACTGTCTCAGTGAACCTGGACAGGGGACCTCGTTCATGCTTTATCTTCCCATCGCTTCACCAGCTGAGGGAAAGGAAGAGAAAGGAGAGCCCGCAGCAACAAGCAGGGGCACAGAGACAATACTTCTGGCAGAAGATGACCCTACGGTAAGAACGCTCATCAGCCAGATACTTGCCGGATCAGGGTATGCCGTGATCGAGGCTGTGGACGGCGAGGACGCTGTGAACAAATTCAGGGATAATAAGGACCACATTCAACTTCTGCTGCTGGATGTGATAATGCCGAAGAAAAACGGAAAGGATGCCTACGAAGATATCAGGGGTATGTGGCAGGATATAAAGGCAATATTTTTAAGCGGCTATGCGAGAGACCTTATTCAGGACAGGGGAGTCTTTGAAAAAGGGCCGGAGTTCATTCAGAAGCCGGTATTGCCAAATGACCTTTTGAAAAAGATCAGGGAGGTGTTGGACAGGTGATCGTGACTGCGATATGACAAAGCTCAACTGCTGGGAGATCAAGAAATGCGGGCGAGAGACTGATGGAGCGAGAATCAATGAACTCGGTGTCTGTCCTGTTGCAAAAGAGGAACGACTCGATGGCATGCATGACGGGAAGTACGCTGGCAGGGCCTGCTGGCCGGTTGCAGGCACCTTCTGCGGCGGCGTAGTGCAGGGGACCTTTGCAGCAAAGGTCAAAAACTGCCTTGAATGTGAATGCTACAGACAGGTAGTCTCCGAAGAAGGCCTGAATTTCCAGACCTCAAAGGAGATCATGGACAGCCTCCACAACAGGGTATTCCATGTGGGCTTACCTATTCTCATAAAGACAGGCAGGCAGGAAGAGTCGTTAAGCTACCTGACCGGCTGGAAAGTCAATGAATACCTGATAACCCAGTTGCCCTATATTAACGGTCTTCCGTTCGGCAAAGGAAGATATGGTCTGAAATACATCAAGGATGGAGATGCATATATCTTCGATTCTGACCTCGTGGCAGTGCAATCATTTCCACTGCCTCTGGCTTTTTTCCGGTATCCGCTGTCCGTGGATAAGATATCCCTGAGAAAGCACCGGAGATATGTGACCAGACTGGAATCGACGCTGACCGCAGCAGACGGTGAAGACTGCTCAATTAATGCCCTGACAGTTGACCTGGGCGAAGGTGGTTGCAGGCTCAAGGTGTCCGATCGGGCTGCTCACCAGATAAGACCAGACAGGGTTTTCAAACTGTCTTTTTCTTTCCTGGATAAATGCTTTAAAGATATTGATTGTACTGTAAAGAAAACCGGCATAACAGAGAAATTCTGTTTTAGCGGGCTCGAATTTCAGGACTTGTCTGCGGATTGTAAACACAGCCTGCTTTCAGTTATCGAAATCATGGAAAGACTTCAGATGCCTGAGGCCCCTTTTTCTTAATATCGGACTGCGGGATGAGTCGCAATAAATTCAGTCCATTAATTGTTTTTTACTTATAAAATTTAAAGGAACTATTATGGAAAAGAACTTGATGGAAACAGACGACAAGCTTTATCAGGGGTATCTTCCTGCTATCAACAGGGAACTGAGGGCTTTTCTTGAACACTCCCTGAATTCTGAATCGTTCTGGGAGAAGTGGACGGCCTTTGATTTTGGTTTCAACAGGATCAGATGCTGGGAAATCAAGAATTGCAGCAATGAGTTATGCCCTTCTTTCAGAGACGCTGACTGCAGATGCTGGCTTCGTGTTGGAACGCATTGCGGTGGATCTGTACAGGGGGATTTTGCGAGGAAATACAGAAGCTGTTTTGAATGCGATGTAATGAAACAGATAGAGTCAGACCAGATTCGCATGCTCTATGAAAATATAAACATCCTTATACATCACCTTAAAAACAGGGATGAAAAGATCGTCAACATGGCCATAAGAGACTCTCTTACAAATGCCTACAACAGAACCTATTTTAACGAGTATATCAATAATTTCCTGGCCAAATCGGAGCGGTATGAGGAGATCGCATCATTCATAATGGTGGACCTCGACATGTTCAAGTTATTGAACGACAAATACGGCCACCAGGCAGGAGACCTCGTCCTTGTCGAGACTGCGAAATTAATAGAATATAATATCCGCCAGTCAGATCTGTTGTTCCGCTATGGTGGTGACGAGTTCCTTATAGTCCTTCCCCATACTGACTGTGAGCTGGCAGAAGCAGTAAAACTGAGGCTCCTCGGCGCGGTCGAAAAATGGAATGCTCAGCATAATTCCTACGAGGGGTTCAGCCTTTCTCTAAGCGTAGGCTGCTCCACTTGGAAGAAGGGCGACGATTTCGTTCTGACGCTGAAGGAGGCTGACAATCTGATGTACATTGATAAAAAAGGAAAAAAGACCTCTTAACAACAGCTTTGTCCTGTGATTTCCGGATGCCTGGTATTAATTCCAAATATTTGGTTTCCCGCATGACATGCGAAAGTGCCGCAAAAGATGTTTTCTATGCTGAAAACGTCTGCGGGCATGCAGATTGCAAGGAGATTGTGAATGAATAAGCTTTTTGTGTCAGTAATTTTTGTCATGCAACTGTTTCTGACCTCTGCCCTTGCCGCAGAGCCCGCACAACTTTCCTTTGGTATATATCCATATGACACACCGACGCAGATATATCAGAGCTTTGAGCCGCTGCTAAAACACCTCTCAAAAGTGATCGGCATTCCGGTAAAGATCGTTATTGCGCCAAATTATATGTCCCACATAATTAATATCGGCCAGGGACGGGTAGATCTCGGTTTCATGGGCCCATCTCCCTATATCAGGGCAAAGGACAAATACGGCGGTGTGGAACTTATCTCGCGGCTGGTCATGCGGGACAATAAAAACGACAGGCTTGTCATCATAGCGCACAAAGACAGCGGCATCAGAAATCTGAAGGACCTCAGGGGCAAGACCTTTGCCTTTGGAGATTTTCAGTCCTATGGCAGCCATTTTTATCCCCGCTATCTCCTGAACAGGGAAGGCGTAAAGCTGAAGGACCTGAAATCCTATGACTTTTTAGGCAGCCATTCGAAGGTGGTTCTTGCAGTTTCGCACAAAGACTTCGACGCAGGTGGGGTCCGGGAGGATATCTATGAAAAATACCGAGACAGACCTATCAAGGTCATTGCCGGGCCTTATGCGATCCCGCCTCACGTGATCGTCTGCAGTAATAAACTGCCCGCCGGACTGAAATCAAAGATCAGGACTGCTCTTATGGGGATTAAAGACAGGCGCGTGCTTCAAGGTGTTGATCCTGCGCTTGAGAGTTTCGGGACTGTATCTGACAATGATTTCAGGCAGGCCCGTGATATAGTCAATTTCGTGGAGGACAGGTAAGCAGCATGAGCCTGAAGAGCGACTTTTATAAACGGCTGAGCGTGATCCTGACAATATCTGCCCTGGTCCTGATCTCGGTCATAATATATAAAGGACGTGAGGTCCTTCTTGAGGATATGAAGGACAAGGGTGAATCAATAGCACGGGTGCTTTCAACCGTAACGATGGATGCCATGCTCACTCATGACTATGGCACCATGGAGCGTTATGTCCGGCAGGTTGCAGAGGAAAAGGATATTGTCTCTCTCAGGATCGTGCGTGACGACGGAGAGGTACTGGCGGAGGCAAAAGAAGGCAAAGAAGGGCCGGATGCCATGAAGGTGAGCTACCCTATCGAGATAGGCGGGTCCGGACTCGGCAAGGTTGAAGTATCCTTTGCCATGACAAGGGTCAACGCGCTTTCGCGGAATATCATCATATCAGCGGTTGTCTTTATTCTTGCCGTACATATTATAGGTCTTGTGCTAAACAATGCCATTGTCAACTCCCTGCTCATATGCCCTATTACCGCGCTTATCGGAGGCACAAGGACAATAAAAGAGGGGAATCTGAAGGACCGTATTATTCTTGATGCAGGAAATGAGTTCGAAGAATTGGCTGCGGCCTTTAATGATATGGCTGCCTCCCTTGATGCGAATTTTAATGACCTTATGAAAGGCCGGAAAGATATACAGACAGAGAAGATCAAGCTTGAGACCATTGTCCAGAGTCTGGCTGACGGTCTTTTTGTGAGCAACAGCGACGGGCTTATCGTCTCCTTCAACAACTCTGCCGAGTACATCTCAGGCTATAAGGAGCAGGAGGTCCTCGGAATGCATTGCGAAGAAGTTTTTAAAACAAGGCTATGCGCCGATGCCTGCGCCCTGCATAATGAGGACAAGACGATCAGGAACAAGGAGACAGAGATCATCACAAAGGACGGCAGACGCAGGATCGTGTCAGTAAGCTCCGCCATTATCCGGGACAGCGACGGCCGCACCCTGGGCGGAGTTCAGACCTTCAGGGACATTACTGATGATAAACAACAGCAGGGTATGCTCTGTCAGGCAGAGAAACTTGCTGCGATCGGACAGATGTCTGCAGGCCTTGCCCATGAGATAAACAACCCGCTCGGCAACGTGTTAGGCTATGCAAGACTTCTGCTGAAAGACAACTCCCTCAGTAACGTCCAGAGAGAAAAACTTGAGATAATTGCGGAGCAGGCCAGAAAGGGCAGCTCTGTCGTTCAGGGTCTGCTCGACTTTTCACGCCAGTCTATCTCAATAAGGGAATCAGTATCTCTTAATGCCATAATTGAAAATGTGGTCCGGCTCCTTTCCCCTCAGGCTCAAAAGAGCGGGATCGGCATTGAACAGGAGCTTGCAGATATCCCGTATATACAGGCTGATCCGCGCCAGATCGAGCAGGTCATCTTTAATCTTGTTTTAAATGCGATGCAGGCGATAGATACCTCCGGGGCAGTGAGAGTCACAACCGGGCAGACTGCATCCGGAAATGTGGAGATCAGGGTGAAAGATACCGGGCCGGGCATCACAGAAGAGTTGCAGTGTAAAATATTCGACCCTTTTTACACTACAAAGCCGGTCGGCAAGGGCACAGGCCTCGGCCTTTCGATCTGTCTCGGTATCATAAGGGACCATAACGGAACAATTAATGTTGAGAGCCGGATTGGGGAAGGAGCAACATTCATTGTCAGGCTGCCATCAGAAAAGGAGAACCATGGCTGAGATACTCGTTGTTGACGACGACCTGAGAATGCGGCAACTGATAGAAGAACTGCTCAGGACAGAGGGATTTACTGTCTATTCAACGGGTGACGGAAGAGAGGCCCTTATGATGCTGAAAGAGAGGGCCTTTGATATTGTTATCACAGACCTCAAAATGCCCCATGTAAGCGGCCTCGAAGTACTTGCCTATGCAAAAGATATAAACCCTGAAGCACTGGTGGTCATGGTCACAGCCCATGGCACAGTAGAGTCTGCAATAGAGGCCATCAGAAAGGGGGCGTACGACTATATTCAGAAGCCCTTTGATCCGGACCATCTCCTGCTCCTGGTAAAGAGGGCTCTTGAGCACCATGATCTGCTGGACGAAAACAGAAGGTTGTCAGCAGAGGTCAGAAGCTATCAGGAGGATGATATCATCGGTTCGAGCCAGGGCATGATGTCGGTCAGGCAGCTTATCGACAAGGTCGCACCACTTGACACGACCATCCTGATACAGGGGGAAACAGGCACAGGCAAGGAGCTGATCGCACGGCTGATCCACAGGCAGAGCTCAAGATCCGGCAATCTGTTTCTGCCTGTAAATTGCGGAGCCCTTTCGGAAACACTCCTTGAGTCAGAACTTTTCGGCCACGAAAAGGGCGCCTTTACCGGTGCGGTTGCTGAAAAGAAGGGGCTTTTCGAAACAGCAAGCAAGGGTACGATCTTTCTCGATGAGATCAATGCAACGTCGCCTGCAATGCAGGTAAAGCTCCTGCGTGTGCTTCAGGAGCAGACTATCATGAGGGTCGGCGCTGCGAGGCCCATACCGGTAAATGTCAGGATAGTAGCAGCCTCTAATGCCGATCTTCAGAAAGAAGTGGCTGACAGCAGGTTCAGAAAAGACCTCTTCTACCGGCTGAATGTGGTTGTGCTGGCCATCCCGTCACTCAGAGACCGAAAAGATGACATCCCGCTGCTTGCGTATCACTTTCTGAATAAATACGGAAAGAAATTCACCAAGGAAATCCGGGCATTCGCTACTGAAGTATTAGAGGTATTCAATGCCTACCCGTGGCCCGGCAATGTCAGGGAGCTTGAAAACGCAGTAGAAAGGGCGGTGATTATGGAGCAGTCAGCAATGATCACTGTCCATTCACTTCCTCCTGATATGGAAAAGGAGCTTCATGATCCCCTTTCTCATATAGGGCTTATGACGATCGATGAAATGGAGAAATTTCTTATCCAGAGAACCCTGAGGCTTCTTGATGGACAAAAAAACAGGGCAGCTGAGGCTCTGGGCATTGATGTCACCACACTCTGGAGAAAACTGAAGAAGTACGATCTGGAATAGTCCGTCTCTTTCTTTGTTACCTTGCATTTTGCAGTGTCATTGCATTTTGCAGTTCCTGACTCTCACCAACAGTCTCACAAGCCGCCTCTATTTTCTACTAACGACTTGAATTTGCGCCAATTTCTTTGCGCTACCTCACTGGCACGACTCTTGAAATAACTCCTCCCAAAAGGAGGCGCATATGAAACAAAAAACATTCTGGATCAGCTGTCTCGTCGTCTTACTCTGGGCTTCTGCAGGCTGGGCAATATCTCTTGTGGACGCAGACTGGCTCAAGAAAAACCTCGACAACAAGAGTATCCGCATCGTTGAAGTCCCTGAAAAGGCTAACAAGGTCTATGACGGCTCCTGGCTCGAATGGGCAACCCTGCTTTCACTGCCTGCAGAAGACCAGGTCTGGTATACAGAGAAGAAATAATAAACCAAGAAAGGAGACAGTGCATGAAAAGAAAAAGATTATTCACAAGTCTGCTGACAGCAGTAATGCTAATTGCTGCCGGGACCGCATCAGCTGACAACGGCAAGGAGCGCATCAGCGCTATTTGTGCCGAGTGCCACAAGAATGAAAGTCAGACCATCAGGGGGACTCTTGTCCCGGGCTCTCAAAAAAACGATTCATTTCAGGTTCAGGCTGGAAAAGACATCTGGTCTGTGCGCTATGACAAGAATTCGAAGCTGAACAAGGTTGCAACAGTCAAGGATCTGCCTGATGAAAAAGCGGTCAAGGTCAGGTTCAGGACTGAAGACAACGGTCAGGTTTACGCCGAGGAATTAAGTTACAAGTCAAACTACGGTTTCAAAAATCCTGACGATGTCATCTCCGTCAGCGAAGTGGTCGAGCTTCTGAAGAAAGACCCCAAGGTTGCGAACTATGTCATCTTCGATTCCCGGGGATATGACAACTTTATTGAAGGACATCTGCCCGGCGCTGTACTGATGCCCCACTACCAGTTCCAGGCATTCAAGGACCGCATGCCTGCGGACAAAAATACCCTGATAGTGGCCTACTGCCGGGGAGCCTCTTGAGGCATGAGCCCCCACTTTGCCAGGTTGGCAAAGGAAGTGTACGGCTACAAAAACGTAAAGTACATGGTTTCAGGTCATATGATATGGCAGGCAGACATAAACCCCTACTACACGGAACCTGAATTCCTGAAGATGGCGCTTGACGAGGGCATATCCCATATTTTGGTTGATCTGAGAAGTCCTGAGAAGGCGCGTCAAGCGCATATCAGAGGCGCGGTCAATTATCCACTGGGCAAAGATCCGCTAACAGCAATGAAGGAACTGAATAAGGCCCTGCCCTCAGACAAGAAGGCGAGAATAATCTACTATTCAGACAACCCTGAGGAGGCTCTTCAGGCGCATAAAATAATGCGCATTAACGGATGGGAAGACGGATATATTCTGAACGGCGGCATAGATACATGGAAGGCAAAAGGATACCCTCTGGAGAACAATAAGCTGCAGACTAAAATTGCCTACAAGAAGACTCCACTGCCCGGCGCCATGTATATCGATGAATATGAGAAATTGATCGCCAATAAGCCTGAGAATACCATCATTGTGGATGTCAGAAGTCCTGTTGAATACATGAAGAGCATGGTACCTGGGGCATTGACGATCCCTATCGAAACAATGAACAGACGCTGGATTGAACTGCCCAGAGACAAGAAAATAGTCTTGCAGTGCGAGGCCGGCAACCGGGCGCTGATGGTGTACAGGCAACTCATGGACAACGGCTTTAAGGACGTTCGGTGGGTAGACGGCCACATAAAAGATTTCAGCAAGGGTGTGCTGCAGGAAGGGGCTTACCAGAAGGGACGACAGAGTGTGTTGACTGGTGGAAATAAAGGCAAGGAGGGAGTTTGAGATAGTTAAAGCAATGTTTGTCGTATCGATTTGCCGATGCGAATTTCAGTTAGAACGAAAATAGCGCACATAATGTGATCAGTCGGCCGTGACAATAAGCAGGAGAAGGTGTTTGCCTTCCCCTGCTTATTGTTTGGCAGGATATAAGCGCTGCATGAATACACGATAGCCAGAGCGCTGATAGGAAAGCCGGTTTAGTGAAGCACTTTTCATCTTGCTATGAAAAGATTACATGCAAATATTGCCGGCAGTTTTTATAATACAAACAATGAGACTCTTATTAATATTGACACTGGCTTGCATAGTCAGCATCTTTCCTTCAGCCGGCATTTCATCCCCATCGTCAGACATAGGCTATCAGGGTACTCATATCCTCACCCACGGTGCACTTGAAGACCTGGCAAGAGCATTTGAGAAAAAGTATGGCTTGAAGGTCTTCGTGAAAGGCGGCGGGTGTGCAGACGGGATTGCTGTTGTCGTGAAAGGCGAGCATGAGATGGGCGGTCTTTGCTGCCCTCTGGCGCCTGAGAAGGCCAGGAAACTTAATCTGGTTCAGCATAAGGTTGCAGTTGATATCAAGGCGGTCATGCTGCACTCAAAGAATCCTCTGGGCAACCTTACCCTGAAGCAGGTATCAGATATTCATAATGGTAAGATCACCAACTGGAAGCAGGTCGGAGGACAGGACAAGCCGATTGCCCTGGTCTTCAGGGATCACTGCAGGGATATGGAGGAGCCGGTACGTAAGGTCCTTGGTATAAATGGACCTGTTGCGAAAAAAGCGATTGTCGTAAAAACAGATAAAGAGGTTGTCGAATATGTGGAAAAGTTTCCTGGTGCAATAGGTATCGCTCCAAGGGTCTTCGCACAAGAGGCAAAGGTGAAGATAGTGAGCGTGGACAAGATCGCTGCCACTCCTGAAAATACCGAGAAAGGCTTATATCCCCTGAAAGGCGACCTTTATATCATAACGAAGGGCCAGCCGGATGGGCTCACAAAGAAATTTATGGATTTTGTCCTGGGCGAAGAGGGGCAGGCCATCATCAGACGTAATTTTGCCAAGGCGAAATAAAGGATTGAATGAAGAATCTATGGAATAGACTTTCGATCAGATATAAGATCATCTCGATCATTGTTGTTACCATCCTGCTCGTCACAGTCACAATTCTTCCCGTCGTTTCTTATGTTGTCAGAGACGCCCTTCTCAAACAGCAGCAGACCAATCTGGAGAGCGTGAAGAATCTCGTAACAAAACTCTTTGACGACTACCAAAGCAAGGTCACAAATTACACAAAGCTTTTCAGCAATGACAGAGAGATAAAGGACAGCCTCTTTTATCACACCGAGCTTTCCGGTGAACGCGAACACCCGTTGAGAGCTATAACCCGTTTGTTCAAGTCGTTTGATGTCAGCACTATAGAGATCGGCGATATTCGGGGCCGCGTCGTTGCTGTTGCCGAAGCGCCTGAGCGATATAGCGACGACAGATCACAGGACCCCCTCATAAAAAGTGTCCTTCAGGGCAAGGTGATGTCCGGCATTGTGCTTGCGAAGCAGGGGTTCATTATTAAGGCATCTGCGCCGATCCTTTACAATGAGAATCAACTTATAGGCACGATCACTGCCGGTATACTGCTTGATGACACCCTGCTGGCCAAGATAAAACAGTTGAGCAACACCGATCTTGTTATTGTCGATTCCACAGGCAGTGTCATATCTTCTACACTGCAGGCTCAGGGGAAAACGGATCGCAAGACTCTTTCAGAGAAAGACCTGTCCGGCAGGCTGCTTATAAAGTTCCCGCTCACTGATATGACCAATGCAGCAATCGGAAACGTTATGATCATTCAGGAAGACAGACTGCCGGGGATAATTGCGAAAACGCATCTGACTCTTCTGATTTTTATTCTGACTATATCCGCCGGTTCGGTCTTTGTTCTGTTTCTTGTCCTCAACAGAGTGCTGCGGCCAGTGGTGAAGCTCAGAGAAGGGGCTGAAAGAATCGGGAAGGGCGAGTTCGGCCACAGGATCGTGGTTGTATCAAAGGATGAGATCGGAGAGCTTTCAGAGGGGTTTAACAGAATGGCTGCGAACCTCGAAAAAATGAGGAGCATGGAGGAGCGCCTTTACCAGTCAGAACGTCTTGCAGCCATAGGCAAGTTTGCCGCAGGCATTGCACATGAGATTAATAACCCCATAGGCAATGTGATCGGCATTGCCAAGCTCAGACTGAAAAATACCGAAGACACTGCTGCGCGGGAGGACCTTGAATCAATCATCAAGGATTCAGGCAGGTGCGCAAACATAATCAAGGATCTACTTGTATATTCCCGGCAGTCCCCCCCGAAGAAAGAGATGACATCGCTGACCTTTCTTATTGACGGTGCAATTAAAACTGTAATGAATCAGGCCAACTCAAAACAAATCGAGATCATCAGGGAGATTGATCCAGGACTTCAGGATATCCGTGTTGATCCCCTCCAGTTGAGCCAGGTTCTGAGCAATATCCTATTTAATGCGATTCAGTCCATCGAATCGTCAGGAAACATAATAATCAGGACCTCCGTCTCAAGCGACAATATGGCCGAGATATCGATATCGGATAACGGCATCGGAATTGCCGATGAGATCAAAGACAAAATATTCTATCCTTTCTTTACGACAAAGGCAGTGGGTGAAGGCACTGGCCTTGGACTTGCAATAAGTTACGGCATAGTTCAGAACCACGGAGGCGAGATCTTTGCAGAGAGCGGAAAAGAACAGGGAAGCACCTTCAGGATCAGGCTTCCCATGGGAGAAGAAAATGGATAGGCCGCTTAATGTAGTAGCCATAGATGACGAAGAGACCATGCTGAAGATAATCAGGAGGTCTCTTGAACCGGAGAGCTGCGTTGTTGAGACCTTCAGTAATGCTTCTGCTGCAATAGAAAGACTTGGCAGCGGTGAGCCTGTCGATATTGTAATAACCGACCTCATGCTGCCGGACATTGACGGCTTCCGGGTGATCGAGGAGGCGCACAAGGTTGACAGAAATATATTCGTAATCGTGATCACGGCCTATTCATCTGTCGAATCTGCTGTCAAAGCCATACGATCAGGTGCGTATGATTTTATTCCGAAGCCCTTTGACCCCGAGCATATAGCGATTGTTGTCAGGCGGGCTGCTGAAACACGAAGTCTGAAGCTCGAAAACATAGGCCTGAAGAGACAGCTGGAAGGATTGCCGGGCTCAGGCGAGATCATAGGCTCAAGCCTTGCTATGCGCCAGGTATTCAGCATGATCGAAAAGGTCAAGGACACGGACGGAACGGTCCTGATCATAGGAGAAAGCGGTGCAGGCAAGGAGCTTGTTGCACGAGCAATCCATTATGGCAGCAAAAGGGCACAGAGGCCCTTCATAGCCATCAATTGTGGCGCACTGCCTGATGATCTTCTGGAGTCCGAGTTGTTCGGTTACGAAAAGGGTGCATTCACTGGTGCAGTAAACAGAAAGACAGGCCTGTTTGAGGCAGCTGACGGAGGTACGGTATTTCTCGATGAGGTCAGCAGCATAAGCCCGATGATGCAGGTAAAGCTGCTCAGGTTTTTGCAGGAGAGAACCTTTATGCGACTCGGGGGTAAAGAGACTATAGGTGTTGAAGTCAGGGTTATTGCAGCTACGAATGAATATCTTAAAGATGCTGTGGACAGGGGAGCCTTCAGAAAAGACCTTTATTACCGGTTGAATGTCATCCCCATCGAGATCCCGCCCTTGAGGGAAAGAAAAGAAGACATCCCGCTTCTCATCAGACATTTTATCAGGAAATTCTCTTCCAAAATGGAGAGGAATATCTCAGGCATAAACAAAGATGCTGAAGAGCTACTAAAACGATATAAATGGGAAGGAAATGTGAGAGAGCTTGAGAATGTTATTGAAAGGGCTATTACGATGACTGATGATGATTTCATCAGCACGGAGTACCTGCCTGATGAGATCAAAACTGAAAGCGAAGCACTGCCGGAGAGCGCTGCAGCATATCCCAAAAATCTTACACTTTTTGATCTTGAACGGCTTCATATTGCGGATGTCTTAAAGTCCGTGGGCGGCAATAAGAGCAAGGCTGCCAGAATACTTGGAATCGATTACAGCACCCTCCGCCGCAAGCTCAATTCCATGGGAATACCCATAGAATAAACCCAGTTAGAACTCATTACCAATTCTATAAAAGCAAGGGTTATGCCATAGAAAGGCATATTATTGAAGCAACGGCAATGATTATTGCTGCTGCCTTTTTCCTGTTAAGTCTTTCCGTCTTCATTAGGAGCGAAATTGCTATTGCCACGATAAAGCTCATGTTGGCAATCGGTATAACTACACTTGCCTCGCCATATCCGACTGCCAGCATCAGGGAATTGACTATAAGAAAAACCAGAGTTCCAGAGACTAAGGAATAAGCAGCTTTCTTTCCCGTAAGTCGAAATCGTTTTTCTTTGACTCCGGCATAAATGGACCCTCCGACTATCCAGCAGGAAGCAATTATTAAAAGCATTGTCTGCGGATCTGCGTGGCGGATCAGGGCTGCCTTTGAAGTCGCCCCGTACAGAGCCCTCATTGTGGATGCTGCAATTGCCAACCCAAAAAATAAAGGGAATTTGGAAATGCCATGAGAGGAAGAGGGTCTTTGGAACAGGAGGGTAACTGCTATTATTCCCAGTAATATCCCAACTATTTTGATTGCACCCATCTGTTCATTTAGCAGGAAAAATGACAGTATCACCACGCCTATTGTATTTAGCCTGTAGACGGTGGAACAAAGGCTTATATCTATGTGAGTCAGGCTTTCCAGCAGAAGTATATTTGAGATGACCAGAAAGAAGCCGGCGGATAAACCGAAGCCGAGACTCACCGGATCAAATAAAAGGCTGTCTCCTTTGATGCCAAAGGCTATAGTCTGCAGAAAAGTCCAGACAATGCCGGTCCCAAAAATGTATATGCCCCTGGAACGTATTTTGCTCGAATATCGCTTAAAAACAACGTCGTTAAGTCCTGCAAAAAGAAGACTAAGAACGGCAAAAAGGACGCTGAGTTGCATTTATCAGGTCACGGGATTCAGTCGAGTTGTCTTATTCATACAATATCATAATCTCTGACAAAGGAGAAAGTATAGATTGCTCAGAATATGGACATACCAGTAGAGTAAATTGCGCCTATTGGTGCATTTTGCCTTAGTATTTTGCGCATAGACCGGATGAGTACAGTTCCCATTCCTCGGTAATCAGCCTGTTTCAGGCCCTTTCCTCGCTATATATTTGATAACTTCTGCCTGGCATGATAGGTGCAGTAAAACTCGTGCGAGGAGGTGCCAAAAGACTTAATAAATTCTTGCGATAATACCGTGCAAAATTAACCTGAGGAGGTAATATATGCGTAGATTTCTAAAGTATTGTCTTGTTGCTTTGGTCGTAATGGGACTGAGCACAGCTGTTTATGCAGCAGTGGCAAAATGGATCTTTGTGCCGAATGCGGCATCAAAGACCCTTTCATTTGTTGATCCGCAAAAAGATATGGTCATCGGCCATTGCGAAACAGGTGCAACCGGCTGGCTTGCCTGTCTTACGCCTGATCTGAAAAAAATCTATGTTGGTGAAAACGGTGGTGACTCTTTCACGGTTATTGATGCAATGACCCACAAGACTTTGAGGCATATCAAAACTGGTAAAAACGTCAAACATCCTCTCGTAACGCCGGACGGCAAGTATGTTCTGATAAATCATACCGGTGAGGTGAAAGCTGTCCTCTTTGATGTCAAGACCGACAAAGAGCTGAAGACCTTTGCTGTTGATCACCAGAACAAGGAGCAAAAAGGCCCGTTGATGATGCACTCAGCGTTTACCTGGGACAGCAAGTTCGCTTTTGTCCAG
>JACRHC010000071.1 GCA_016217675.1 Nitrospirota bacterium | reverse complement strand
GGAATTCCTCTCCTACAAGAGCCGTACAGGCGGTAGGAGATACCTCGAAGTGCCTTCGAAGAATTCCACCAGGATCTGTTCGACCTGTGGGGCCTTAACTGGTCCGACAGGTCGAACAGGACTGTCGGTAAGGCTTTGGACGTGTTCGTCGTGTGGGACGACTCACGATCGCGACGTAAATGCTGCGATCAACACGCTCAATGCCGGGGTCGGAACGACCCACGAGAAGGTGCGCCATGCCGCATAACGCGCCTGTCAGGAATCCCCTGGATTTATCCATGGGGAGGTTCAAGGAAATTGAAACGCGCTCATGGAAAACTAACTTCACGGGACGGGTAGCGGTCCACGCCTCGAAAGGCTTTCCGAAATGGGCAAGAGAATTTGCCGAAGCAGAACGGGCTCTCGGTAGAATACCAGCCCGGCTTCCGTTTGGCGCGATCATTGGATTTGTGACGATCATAGGGATGAGAATGACCGACGATCTGGCACCGCAGATCACAGCCATTGAGAAGTTGTACGGCGATTATTCCCCTGGACGATGGGGCTGGATGCTGTGTGATGCCGAACCTTTCCCGGATAACAGGATTATCCCCTGCAGAGGATCTCTCGGACTATGGAACGTGCCGGCAGAGCTGGGGTTAAGAGAATAGCCATGCGTCATACATCTAAACAGCATGAATTACCATTATTCGACTATGAGATAGCAGTAACGGTTCCCATCTCTGCGCCTGCACCAGCACCAATAATATCTGGAAGTCCAGATTCCAAGAGTAGCCAAGCACCGGCGATGGCAAATTCTGCTCCTAATGACGCAACAGCCGAAGACCTCCAGAAGAAGGTAACCATCCTCGATGTTCTTAATCAATACGAGGCCTACCTCTCTACAAACTGCAAGAGCATAAACACGGTCCACAGCTTCTGCTCAGACATGAGAAAATTGGCATTATTTATGGGGGGCAAGGGTATCTCCAAAATCGATATCCATGACCTCAGAGGTTTTATCGTCCATATGAGGGAGCAGGGGGACCAGCCAAAGACTACGGCGAGACGGCAATCTTCTATAAAGAACTTCTTCCGCTGGCTCTATGACGATGGTCTAATCCCAAGGAATCCGGCCGAACAATTGATCTTTACCAGAGCAATACCTCCGCTTCCGGATATCCTGACGGGAGAAGAAGCAGAACGCTTTGATGCGGCTGCAAGAAGAACGCCGCTCGAATATGTGCTTACTCTGTTTCTCCTTGGAGCCGGACTCAAGAGAAGTGAAATCCTCGAGATCAGCATATCCAATGTTGACATCAGCGATCCTGACAGACCTGCAGCCAGGATCAGGACAAAAGATCCGAGTAAAGATAGGAATGTCGATCTCCCTTTGGACTTTGTAGGTCCCTATAGGGAATACCTTGCGCAATACCAGCCTAAAGAGAAACTCTTTGCGTTTACGGATCGTCATCTTAACGATATCCTATACGGTATAGCGGAAAGGGCAGGAATAAAGAAAAAGGTTTCCTGCCAGATCCTGAGGGACACCTTTGCAACCAGATGCGTAAAAGCCGGCGAGGATATTGAAGTCGTTCTCAAAAAACTCGGGCTGGCCCTTTCAACAATGAACGAAGAAACCAAGATTAAGTATAGGAAACTGGCAGAAGTGACATCGTAGCTCTCTGTTAAGTGGATGGGTAATATCATTATTAGGAAAAGGGGGACATATTATGAACAGACAAAAGAAATTGACGAGCCTTGTTTTTTTGGTGATATGCAGTTTTGCAGCTGCATGCGGCGGCGGGTCTGATTCATCGAGCAGTCGGGGCACGCCTGTGCCTGCGCCCAACTCTTGCGATTCTAAAATACCGCCGGAACAATGGCCCAATGATCGGTATGCAGACGTTTCCTTCGCGATGCCCCCGGAAGGCTATGGTTCCATAATTGCCTGGGCTGTAGTGACCATTGGCGCAACAGGCGAGAGTGCAGGTAAAGTTACTGTAAAGGGTCTTAATTTATGGGAAGTGGCAGACGGGAAAACTTCTCTTATTGCCTCATCAATAACCTGTCCGCTTTGTGATTCTAATAACATTGTTTGGGGATTTACGTTAGAAAAGTCATTGTGGAGGGTTCCTTCAGCTTGGTCGAAGCCCAGTGAGGGCTCCGAGTTTTCAATATCCCCGGAAGGCTACGTTGTTGTGCCTGCTGGGAATCACCCAACGCGACTTTATCATTTTTGGAATACCTTGTGGCCAAGACCAGTGGCACGGCAGGGTGCAAGATATTATGTGACGGCCGATGCACTTATTGAAGGCAATGCGATAATGCAGATAGGTGCTGACTATTGGCAGTCACCCAGTGGCGGAAGTCTTGTAGAGGCCATGAACAGTGACTGGTACTGCTCTACTTCTGCTTGGCAGACGTTGAGCATCGGCAATTAGATCAGATCGAGGGAGGTTTTGTGAAAAGGATTTTGATGCGTCAGTTTTGCCTTGCCATGTTGTTATGCTGTTTCCTGGTTATGGCAGCCTCAAGTGTCCAGGCCGGAGTAGCTCAAGGTCGTGTAATGAAAGTATCGGATGGGGACACGGTCACGATAAGTCCTCATGAGGGAGGGCAGTTCTATAAGTGCCGACTTTATGGTATTGATGCGCCGGAGTTATCTCATGGCCACAATAAGCCGGGGCAGCCTTACGGAGAAGAGGCCATGAGGGAGCTAAAACAGCTGATCTTAGGGCAAAATGTCGAGGTAGAGATCAAAGCTACTGATCGATATCATCGGAAAGTGTGCCGCATCAGCAGAGACGGTGTAGATATCAATCTTGAAATGATAAAACGCGGGATGGG